>CAMDQV010000149.1 GCA_945906015.1 Pedobacter schmidteae
TGAAGTAGAAAATAAAGTTGAAATAGGTGATCTAATTATTGATCGTGAAGCATTCCTTGTATTTCGTAATGGTGCAAAAATTGTTCTTGCCAAAAAGGAATTCGAGTTACTCTATCTGCTGGCATCTAAGCCAGGTAAAGTTTATACCCGTGATGTAATTCTAAAAAGCATTTGGGAAGATTCTGTTGTGGTAACTAATCGCACAATCGATGTGCATATCCGTAAACTTCGTGAAAAACTGGGTGATAAGTATGTCGGTACAGTAAAAGGAGTGGGATATAAATTTGAGCTAAAGTAATTAAGCTGAAAGCAAGATAGAAAGTCGAAAGCTTAAAGCAATAAAGCCTTTTTAAAGCCGAAAGCGAGAAAGCCGAAAGTAAGAAAGTTAAGAAAGAAAGCAGCAAGTAAGATGGTATAAACATATTATCTTTAAGTTTTAACCTTTTAGCTTTTATCCTTTACTTTGACCCTTTAACCTTTTAGCTTTTAGCTTTACCCTTTACCCTTTTAGCTTTACCCTTTTAGCTTTACCCTTTTAGCTTTCCCCTTTAAGCTTTAACCTTTAAACTTCCTTAGTTCTTAAATTAAAGCCTAAATTTGCATTCTAATTTATAATGCGTGAAGTTTCCAAAATTCGAGGACCTTATTCTTTTTGAAAACGATAATCTTATCGTCGTTAATAAACCAGCCTTTTTAAGTTCGCTTGACGACAGGGAAGGTGGGGATAATAATTTGTTAAGAATGGCCAAGCAGTATTCTGATGATGCACAAATTTGCCATCGTTTAGACAGAGAAACCTCAGGGGTATTGATCATTGCTAAAAACCCTGAAACCTACCGCCATGTTTCTATGCAATTTGAGCACCGAAAAGTTAATAAGGTGTATCATGCCGTAATTAATGGGACTCATACTTTTGAGGAACTTCATGTGGATTTGCCTATTTTGAACCTGGGAGCAAAGAACGTTGCAATAAATAGGCAGGAAGGTAAACCTGCAGAAACAGTGTTTAATTCAATTAAATTCTACAAACATTATACCTTAGTTGAGTGCAGACCAATAACCGGAAGAATGCACCAGATAAGGATTCACCTGGCTTCACAGCGAGCTAATATTGCAGGTGATGAAATGTATGGTGGTAAGCCACTTTACCTTTCCGAAATAAAAAGAGCCTATCGCATAGGTAAAGATCAAGAAGAATTACCCATCATGAAGCGTTTTGCATTACATGCGCGTAGTATTACTTTTAAGATTGATGAACATATTGAAATGACTTTTGAAGCCCCATATCCTAAAGATTTCGCAACTTTGATCAAGTTGCTGGATAAGTTTGATTCTTAATATTTTCTCATCGCTCGCTCATCATTCGTTATCCTTGGCTTGATCGCTTAGTCATTCCAGAATTGAAACGGGGCTAATATCCCAATATCTTCAAAACTTGTTTACTATTCTGTTCTTCACCAAATACTTCAAAATTGAAGGTTTCATCCCTATTGCGGCGAATGATCACATGCTTAGGAGACGGAAGCAGGCAATGATGAATACCACCATAACCGCTAAGAACCTCCTGATAAGCACCCGTATGAAAGAAGCCTAAATACTGAACCTTTCGAGTTTTAGGCATAAATACGTTATTCATATGAGCTTCCTGACTATAATAATCTTGTCCGTCGCAGGTAATTCCACCAAGATTTACACTCTCATATTCAGAATCCCAATTGTTTATTGGCGCAAGAATATACTTTTGATTCATTGCCCAAACGTCCGGTAGGTTGGTGATGAAAGATCCATCAAGCATTAACCATTTTTCACGGTCATTCTGTTGCTTACGGCCTAAAACTTTGTAAAGAATACCTGAAGCTTCTGCAACTGTATATTTGCCAAATTCAGTAATAATATCAGGCTCCATGACATCGTGCTCTGCACAAATTTCCTTAATCCTTTTTACAATTTCATTGACCATGTATTCATAATCAAAATCAAATGCTAAAGAATCTTTGAAAGGCATTCCTCCACCAATATCAAGGGTGTCGAGATCAGGGTTTATTTTTTTGAACTTACAATACAGAGTAGCGTATTTTTCAAGCTCATTCCAATAGTAAGGAGTATCAGAAATTCCTGAATTAATAAAGAAATGAAGCAGCTTAACTTTAAAATTAGGATTTTGAGCTATTTTATGATTGTAGAAATCAATAATATCTTCAATTCGAATTCCTAATCGAGACGTATAGAATTGAGAGTCAGGCTGTTCTTCAGCGGCAATTCTTATACCTAAGCTACAAGGAATATCTAATTCATCATCATAGATATTAAATTCTTCCTTATTGTCAAGAACGGGAATAATATTTTTAAAACCATCGTGAAGCATATCAATGATATATTGCTTGTATTGAAAAGTTTTAAATCCATTGCAAATAACAGTTATTTCCTTATTTAAAGCACTTTTTTTCTCAAGCGCATCAATCATAGGCATATCGAATGCAGATGAAGTTTCCAAGTGAATATCATTTCGCAGCGCTTCTTCTACGATATGCCTGAAGTGGGAGCTTTTAGTACAATAACAATATTTATAGCCACCTCTATAGTTGTTTTTAAGAATAGCTGCCTGAAACAATAGTTTGGCTTCTTGTATCTTCTTACTTATGATAGGTAAGTAAGTAAATCTGAGTGGAGAACCATAGGTTTCGATCATCTCCATGAGGTTTAGGTCATGAAAATATAATTCATCATCTATGATATCAAAACCATCCTGAGGGAAGCCCACGCTTAAATCAAGAAACTCCGCGTAACTCTGCATTTTTTTATAATTTTGGCAAAGATATAAAAAGCATATAGCATAGAACATAATACATTGCTTAAAAATTTTATGTTTTTTAAAAAATCTGTATAATGAGTCAAAAGGAATATGCGTGATCTGAAAATTATTGAGGTTAAATCTGAAATTGGTGCAGGAACACGAGGGTCCAGTTTGGGAATTGATGCAATAAAAATTGCAGCATTGGATTTTGGAAGTAGGTATTTTAAGAAGTATAAAAGTATTGAAATACCAAATGAGCATCATCTTTTACTTGAATCTGCAGGAAATCAGTTTGCTAAGCGAATTTCTGGTGTGCTCACCATGGTGGAGCGAATTGCAGAGGAAGTTTCTAAGACATTGAGGAATAATGAATTCCCAATACTTTTATCTGGTGACCATAGCTGCTCTGCAGGAACGATCTCCGGCATTCGTAAAGCTTATCCAAAGGCAAGGCTTGGTGTGATTTGGATTGATGCACATGCTGATATTCATTCACCCTACACTACTCCATCGGGAAACCTGCATGGTATGCCTCTTGCAGTGGTATTGGATGAAGATAATATTGATTCGAAGATCAACAAGCCCGATCAAGAAACATTGAATTACTGGTTTCAATTGAAAAATGTATCTAATATATCTCCTAAAATTAAATATAACGACCTTGTTTATATCGCCTTACGAGATGCCGAGTTACCTGAGCAATATTTGCTTTCAAAGAATAAAGTAAAAAATTTTCCTGCACTTGAGATTCGAAAGCGTGGAGTAGAACGTGTGGCAATTGATGCGCTTAAATATTTGGATCAATGCGATATGATCTATGTTTCTTTTGATGTAGATGCACTTGATGCTTCAATTTCAAAAGGTACAGGAACACCAGTACCCAATGGAATTACAGAAAGGGAAGCAGGAAATTTAGTTGCCCGTTTAATGAGTAATGAAAAAGTATGCTGTTTTGAGATGGTAGAAATTAATCCTACCCTGGATAAAGAGAATCTAATGGCAGAGCATGCATTTGAGATCTTGCTGCGCGCAACAAATTCCTTAATTAACGATTAAATTTACAGGGCTTAAGGCCAATTGAAATGACAATAGAAAATATTATAGTTCAGCAAATTCAGAAAGCTGTTTCAGCACTTTATCAAACAGAGATCGGCTCAGATGGTATAGTTATTCAAGAAACACGTAAAGAATTTGAAGGTCAGGTTACTGCCGTTACTTTTCCTTTTACTCGTTTTTCTAAAAAAACTCCTGAACAAACCGGAACTGAAATAGGGGAATACCTGAAGGATAATGTTAAAGAAGTTGAAGACTTCAACGTGATCAAAGGATTTTTGAATTTGTCAATTGCTGATTCTTACTGGGTTGATGAGTTATTAAATACTATTCATAGTAGTTCATTTGGGCAATTCCCGTCTAAGGGACAAAAAGTTATGGTGGAATATTCTTCACCAAACACGAATAAACCCCTTCATTTAGGTCATGTCCGTAATAATTTATTGGGTTACTCTGTTGCTCAAATTTTATCGGCAAATGGATATGAAGTAATAAAGGTCAATCTCGTAAATGATCGTGGGATACATATTTGCAAGTCGATGCTGGCATGGCAACTAGTTGGAAATGGTGAAACGCCTGAAAGCAGCCAACTAAAAGGAGACCACCTGGTAGGTAAATATTATGTGATTTTTGATAAGGAATATAAAAAGCAGATCCAAACTCTGATTAATGAAGGGCAGACAGAAGATGAAGCAAAAAAGAATGCTCCTATTATAAAGGAAGCCCAGAAAATGCTTTTGAAATGGGAGGCTGGCGATAAGGAAGTTATAAAGCTTTGGAGTATGATGAACGGCTGGGTTTACTCCGGTTTTGAACTTACTTATAAAATGCTGGGAGTTGATTTCAAGAAATACTATTATGAATCTGATACTTACCTTTTAGGCAAGGATACTATCAAGGAGGGACTTGAAAAGGGTGTTTTTTTTAAAAAGGATGATGGATCAGTTTGGATAGATTTAACTCAAGATGGCCTAGATCAGAAACTTGTTCTTAGGGCAGATGGAACTTCTGTTTACATTACTCAGGATCTTGGAACTGCCCGATTAAAATATGACGACTTTAAAATGGATAAGTCTATCTATGTGGTAGGTAACGAGCAGGATTATCATTTTAAGGTATTATTTCTGATTCTGCAGAAATTGGGTCAAACATGGGCTAAAGGTTTATTTCATCTTTCGTATGGGATGGTTGATCTGCCTTCTGGTAAAATGAAATCTAGGGAAGGGACCGTGGTTGATGCCGATGAACTGATGGATGAAATGATTCTTACTGCCCAGGAACGAACCGAAGAATTAGGCAAAGTTGAAGGATTCACTGAGCAAGAGAAGAAAGACCTTTATAATATGATCGGATTAGGTGCTCTGAAATTTTTCTTGTTAAAGGTTGAGCCTAAAAAGCGTTTATTATTTGACCCGAATGAATCTATTGATTTTCAGGGCCATACAGGTCCTTTTATTCAGTATACTCATGCAAGGATACGTTCAGTGATGGCAAAAGCTGAGTATAAAAATAAAATTTCTAGTAAATATTCGAATGCTCTTACCGCACTTGAAAAGGATCTGATCGTTAATCTGGCTAAATATCCTGATGTTATTGCTGCATCAGCTAAAGAATATAGTCCGGCACATATCGCAAATTACGTTTTTGAGTTGGCTAAATTATTCAATAAGTTTTATCACGAAGAAAGCATATTGAAGGCTGAAGATCCAGATGTTAGAAATTTTAGACTAGACCTTTCTGCTGCTACGGCCTCTACTATTAATAAAGGAATGAAATTATTGGGAATTAGAGTTCCTGATAGGATGTAGGTAACCAATTTTGAGTATTGCGTATTGAGATAATTTAG
>CAMDQV010000150.1 GCA_945906015.1 Pedobacter schmidteae
ACCACCGTGACTAATCATTTGAAGCATGGCACCACTAACGCCCTCGGTTGTTGAAGATGCAATTCCGAGCAGCACAAATCCCATATGTGAAACTGAAGAGTAAGCAATCAGTCGCTTAAGGTCTGTTTGTGCAAGCGCATTCAATGCCCCATAAATTATAGAAATGATACCAATCAGACCAATCCACCAGGCAGATAGCAAAGCTGCGTCGGGAAAAATACTGTAGCAAACTCTGATTATACCATAACCACCAACCTTTAAAAGCAAGCCTGCAAGAATAATTGAAATTGGTGTTGGAGCTTCAACATGCGCATCAGGCAACCAGGTATGAAGTGGTACTATTGGCACTTTGATTGCAAATGCAACAAACAAAACAATAAAAGCAAGTAATCGAGCTGAAATACCAAACAAGTTTTTTTCAGCTATAGTTGAAAAAATAGATCCATCAGCATAGTTGGCAGGATCCATCATCAAAATCATATTAAAGGTATGATTGCCTGTCGCAGGTTTAATAACGGAAAAATATAAACCTATAATAACCAGCAGCATAAACACAGAACCAAACAGAGTGTATAAAAAGAACTTAATGGCTGCATATTCTCTTCTAATACCACCCCACATTCCAATCAGAAAATAAAGTGGCAATAGCATTAATTCATAGAAAATATAAAATAGGAAAAAATCAAGTGCACAAAAAACACCAATTATGGCAGTGTTCAACAATAGAAATAGTGAAAAGTACGCTTTAAGTTTAGTTTTAATTTCCCAGGATGCCAGAGTTGCTACAAAGGTAACAAGGGCAGACAAGATCAAAAATGGCATAGACAAGCCATCGATACCCAAGAAATAATCAATTTCCAGGTTACCAATATTGCCCAGGTTTAAACGAATCCATGGAAGTTTTTCAAGCAATTGGTATTGAGACTCTTTATTAATGCCAGCAGCAAGTGTGGAGCTGTTAAATTTTAAATAAATAAACAGACTCAATATAAATTGAATCACACTTACTCCCAAAGTAATGTATTTATAGTGTTGCTGGAATCGCGATGGCAAAACCAGAATGAGCAAGGCGGCAATAAGCGGCAAAAAAATCAGTAGTGATAACATAGTCAATTGGTCCCTTCCAAAATCCGCATAGCGGTGTTGAATGATTTGATTAAGATCATAAAAAATAAGTTAGAATAAAAAATGAGAGCACCACCAGAAGCATTGATATAAGATAATGCTGTAATTTACCCGTTTGAAAATTGCGTGAAAAATTTCCAATCCATTTTGCACATGTTCCCAATGCATTAACAAAGCCATCAACTAGGATTCTGTCGCACCAATGAGTAGCTCCTGATAATATGCTGATCAATATAGCAGATTTCAATACCAGGGCATCGATGATGTTCTTGTCAAACCAATAGCATACACTTGAAAATTTTTCAACAGGCGCAGTAAATAAATATCTGTAAAGTTCATTCAGAAACCATTCCTGTTTAAAAAAACGATGAAAAATATTTTTTTCAGATATAGACAGGCCATCATTCTTTACATAAATTTTATACGATGTAAAAATCAGTATTACAGTTCCAATATTAAGAATCAGTGGTATGAGCCAATGGTAAAGTTTCACCTTTTGAAATAAATTGGATGAAAAACCATTCCAAAGCCATGAGCTTTCAAATGAAAACGGATTAAAAGAATAGGCAAAAAATAAACAGAAAAAAGCAAGGATCACTAATACATATGACATTTGCTTTGGTGCATCCTGAATTTGATTAGCCTGTTCCGTGCTCATTCGTTTTGGTGTAGAAAAAAATACTTTAAAAACTAATCTGCTAATATAAAAAACAGTAAGCCAGCTTGTTATAACCATTATGTATGGTATCATTGCGTATATTCCATCTCTTGATCCGGCCCATTCAAAAGCGGTAATAAGAATAGCATCCTTTGATAAATAGCCTGAGCTAAGGGGCAAACCAATAAGAGCAGCTGAGGCCAGGCACATCCCAATAAAAGTAATTGGCATTCGTTTTCTAAGTCCACCCATTATCCGGATATCCTGGCAATCGAAATCAGGGTTAAGTTGATCACGATAGCGATGAAGCTGATGAATAACAGAACCAGCAGCAAGAAAAAGTAAACATTTAAAAAAAGCATGTGTCGCCAAATGAAAAATACTCTCCGAATATGCACCTATGCCTAGAGCCATGACCATAAATCCAAGCTGAGAAATAGTTGAATAAGCCAGAATACGTTTAATATCATTTTGAGATATAGCAATTGTTGCGGCCATGAATGCAGTAAATGCACCAATACAAACCATACTATTCAATACAAAAGGATCAAAAATAGGATATACCCGAGCAATTAAGAAAACACCGGCAGCAACCATTGTAGCAGCATGGATCAACGAGGAAATGGAAGTTGGTCCCTCCATAGCATCAGGAAGCCAGGTATGTAGTGGAAACTGAGCCGATTTTGCCATAGCGCCTATAAAAAAAGCTAAACCCGCAATACTGAGCCATACTTCAGGCATCTGCCGGGAAGCACTTATCCATAAACCTTTCTCAACAAGGGATGCTTTGACCAGTCCCATATCACCAAAAAGCGCAGTAATATCAAGTGTGCGGAACTGGCTGAAAATGATTATTATTCCAGTTAGGAAACCAATATCACCGATACGATTCATTATAAAAGCTTTTTTGGCAGCCTGAGATGCTATTGGTCTGGTATACCAAAAACCTATCAACAAAAAAGAAGAAAACCCAACTAGTTCCCAGAACAAATAAATCAATAAAAGGTTATCAGAAATAACCAAGCCAAGCATTGAAAAACAAAACAAGCCCAAATAAGCCCAATATCTATGAATATTAAGATCATCTTTCATGTATGTTCTGGAATAAATATGTACCAACACTGAGATACCTGAAACCAAGGTTATCATTAATACAGAAAGGTTATTCAATAAAACACCTACTTTAAATTCAATATTTCCAATTAAAAACCAAGGAATTTGGTAATTAATGGGTTGTTTATTCCAAATAAAGGAGAAAAGATAAACTGAAAGCATGAAAGATAATGAGCTATTAATAAGAGCAAGATCAGCCCCCTTTCCTTTTCTACCGGCAAGAATTAACAGGAACGAAAATAATGGCAACAAAATCACCAGTAGTGAAATTAAACCAATTAATCCTGAAAATTCGAATTCTTCCATTTTAATCTTTCAGCTGATTAATTTTTGAAGGATCAATCGTTTTAAAGTGTTTATAAACATTTAAAATAATTGCAAGTGCTACTGCGACACCTGCAGCTGCCAGTACGATAGCAAATAATGCAAAAAGCTGTCCTCCTCCATTTACTTTATCAAATCTGCCAAAAGCTACGAAATTTAATACTGCGGCATTGATCATGAACTCAATTCCTATCAAAATTTGAATGGCATTTTTTTTAGTTAATACGGCATATAATCCAATACAGAAAAGACAGGCACTTATGATCAAAAAATGACTTAATGGGATCATATCTTTTTTCCCTTTCTGGCTAGATGAGCAGCCCCTATTAATGCCATCATAAGGAAAACAGACAATACTTCAAATGGAAGCAGGTATCTGGTCATACTTAGTATACCTATGTTGTGAGTTGTATTATCCCTTTCAAGTATAGGAGCGGATGCTTTGATCCAGTTTAACCCGGAAAAATCTATTTGTAAATTTATACTGACCAGAATAAATAAAAATGTAAGACAGATAAATATTCCGGTAAGTTGATAAAACTTAAATCTTGTTTTAATGGGATGAAGAGAATTTAGCAGTTCCTTATTTGAAAGCATAAATGCAAATAACATCAGAACAAGCACACCTCCAGCATAAATTACTACTTGTGTAATAGCAATGAAATCTGCGAGTGCAAACAAGTATAAGGCTGCTAAAGAGAAAAGAGTGACAAAAAACAAGAAAATACTTCTTACCAAATTTTGCATGGCTACAACCATCAATGCAGATATCAGCAGCAAGGCAGCAAAAAAATAGAAGATCAGTTGTTCTGTATTCATATTTTATTCTCAGTGTTTTGTTGCAAAGCCAACTGTTTTGCTGCAAATCGTTCCGCATTTAATTTCTCTAATGCAAAACGCTTTTCATCGGCTTCTGCAGCCGTCATATCTGAAAATTTATAGGTCATTTCATTCAGGTCAATCATACTGCGATCGTATGTATCGGTCATCACAATACATTCTGTGGGACAAACAACAGTACATAAACCACAATACATACATTTTGCCATATCAATGTCGAATTTTGCGGCATACAATCTTTTGGTAGTACCATCAGAAGTTTTACCAATAGCTTCGATTGACTTTATGCTTTCTATGTCAATACAATCTACAGGACAGATTTTTGCACAAAGGTCGCATACAATACAATCATCCATTTCAACATCCAACTGATAACGACCTACCTCTGGCACAGGAAGTTTAACATGCGGATATTGGATGGTAGTTATCCCAGAATTTTGAGCAAAATAATCAGGGTCTGATATGGCCTTCACTTTTCTACTTTCTGTTGCAGCAAAGAAATGCCCAAGCGTTAGTTTTAACCCTTTAAAAACTGTTTTAAAAACATTTAATACTTTCCTTATCATGCTAGCAAGATTTAGGGAACAAACCCGATTCCTATTATTTTCTATTTAAAATCAATAATCTTACATCATTGTTAAGCGCCATATTCCAGAGATGAGCATACATAAAAATGCTAGAGGTGTTAACACTTTCCAGCATAAACTCATCAGCTGATCTACCCTAAAACGTGGTAGTGTCCACCTAATCCATATTTGCACAGCTACAACACTTAAGGTTTTCAGGAGTATCCAAAAAATACCCCAACCTATTCCTGTTGTCCAGTTTGCTAGTGAAAAAGATCCTATATTAGGCAAAGGGCTGTTCCATCCACCCAAAAAGAGTACCACACCTATCATTCCAACCAAAAACATCATAGAATATTCAGCTAAAAATATAAAGGCGAACCTCAAACCAGAATATTCTACATGAAAACCACCCACTAATTCAGATTCTGCCTCAGGAATATCAAATGGAGCACGATTACATTCAGCCAGCGAAGCAATAAAATAGATGATATAGGCAATAATAAGATGAGGAGCTTGAAAAACATTCCATGCAAGGATGCCTCCAATATCCTTAACATTCCACATGCCCATAAAATTTACAGTTTCTGAATTGAGTATTCCCTGCCTAATCGTTATCTCCTGGAGGTTTAAGGACTGAGAAATCATCACTACCGACAAAATAGAAATACCGGCAGGAATTTCATAAGACACCATTTGGGCTACTGAGCGCATTGATCCTAATAATGCATATTTATTATTTGAACCCCAACCTGCCATTAAAATACCGAGCGTTTCTATTGATACTATAGCAAAAATGTAAAATATTCCAAGATTTAAAGATGCAGGAATAAGTCCCGGAGCCCATGGCAAAGCAGCAAATCCCAGGTATACAGAAACAAAAATGATTATCGGAGCAAGAATAAAAAGAATTTTATCGACGGCTGTTGGAATAATAAACTCCTTTTGAAGCATTTTTAAAATATCGGCAAATGCCTGTAAGGAACCATACTTACCCACTTCCATTGGTCCTAAACGATCCTGTATGAAGGCAGAGATTTTTCGTTCAGA
>CAMDQV010000151.1 GCA_945906015.1 Pedobacter schmidteae
TAAAATTCCATCAAATAAGCCTTCAAAAATTCATCCAGATCGCCATCAAGAACTGCCTGAGCATTAGATGTTTCATAATTTGTGCGCAGATCTTTCACCAGCTTGTAGGGATGCAGCACATAATTTCGAATCTGTGAACCCCATTCTATCTTCTTCTTATTTCCCTCAATTGTTGCTGAAGCTTCCTGTCGCTTTCGCATTTCTGCCTCATAAAGCTGCGATTTTAATAGTCGGATAGCATTCTCTTTATTCTGAAGCTGAGAACGTGATTCCTGATTTTTAATGATAATCCCCGATGGTTTATGATATAAACGAACGGCAGTTTCCACCTTATTTACATTCTGACCACCAGCACCGCCAGAGCGGAAGGTTTCAAATTCAATATCTGCCGGATTAACATAGATCTCAATGGTATCATCTACCAATGGGTACACATAAACTGAAGCAAATGAGGTATGACGCTTTGCATTTGAATCGAAAGGCGAAATTCTAACCAGCCTGTGAACACCATTCTCGCCCTTTAAATACCCATAGGCAAAATTGCCTTCAAATTGTATGGTTACAGTCTTGATTCCAGCCACATCACCTTCTTGATAATCCTGTTCACTAACCTTGAAGCCATGTTTTTCGCCCCACATAACATACATTCTGAGTAGCATAGCTGCCCAGTCGCAACTTTCGGTACCACCAGCCCCGGCAGTGATCTGCATCACCGCATTGAGCTGATCTTCTTCAGAACTGAGCATATTTTTGAACTCTAGCTCTTCTACCTTTTTAACTGTAATATCAAATTGCTCCTTTAATTCGACTTCGGTGGCATCTCCCGATTGGAAAAAATCGAGCATGACGGTAACATCTTCTACGGAGGCTTCCGCAAGTTGGAACTCATCAGTCCATTTTTTTTTACTGTTTATCGAGTGTAATGCTTTTTCGGCTTCCTTAGGGTCATC
This sequence comes from Pedobacter schmidteae, assembly GCA_945906015.1. Lineage (GTDB taxonomy): Bacteria > Bacteroidota > Bacteroidia > Sphingobacteriales > Sphingobacteriaceae > Daejeonella > Daejeonella schmidteae_A. Next base: position 951 of record CAMDQV010000151.1, read on the forward strand.
CCAAAAATCGGGCCTCAGGGTAATATCCTGTTCATTTTTGAGATCATCTAACTTCTTGTCGATGTCAAAGATGCCTCCTCAGAGACGTTATTCTGTCTCTTAAATCCTGAATATTTTCTTTGGTCATAGTGCAAAAATAGAAAAAAATTATTCATCAATTGAGTAAAAGCTGTAAGGATATTAAATCTTGTCAGCCTATAAATCTTAGAATCCGTCGGCCTTAATATCCTTTTCTGTAACAGGACCATACTTTGCTGCAATACTCCTAATATCTTCTGATTTACCGATCAATAAAAATTGAAGCTTATCTTTTGGAAAATATTTATTGATGATCTCTTTTGACCTAGCCAATGTAAGCCCATCAACATTACTCTGAAAATTATTAATGAACGACTCATTAAAGCCATACCAAAACATCTGTGTTAATAAACCAGCTAATTGCCCGGCAGTTTCATAACGCGGTGGGAACTGCCCTTTAACATAATTCTTTGCCGAAGCCAGTGTCTTTTCGTCAAAACCTGTTGCATGCAAACTATCCAGTACATGCAAGGTTTTTTCAACTGTTGGAAGCGTAGTTTTTACGGCTGTAAAGGTTGATATGAAGAAGGTGCCAGAGTTTTTTAATGGTGAAAAACTACTTCTGGCTCCATAGGTAAGTCCGGAATTAACCCGAAGCTCATCATTTAACCAGGAAGTAAAGCGACCGCCAAAAACGGTATTAACCACTTCAATGGCCACAAAATCAGGATTATCACGACGAATTCCCATTCCTCCAATTAAGAAAGTAGTTTCGCGGGCGTCTTCTTTATTCACCAGAAGTACGCGGGCAGTTTGGGGCATACTAACAGCCTGCGCGGCAAGATTGCTCTGCAGAATACCTGTCCTTTTCCATGCACCAAACAGGCTACTGATACGTGCTTTCATCACTTTTGCATTGAAATCACCAACAATAGCAATAGCAGAACCTTGCGGACCGTAATTGTTTTTGTAAAAGGTCTTTAAATCATCTACACTGAATTTGCCAACAGTGGCTGGACTTCCATTTACAGGATTTGCATATACATGAGAACCATAGATGAATTTATCCCAGTAGGCATTGATCACATTTCGGGGGCTTAACTTAGCCTGCTCAAGATTTGAAAGAACTCGCTTTCTCTCCTTTTCAAATTCGTCTTTATCAAATACAGGATCTACCATCACTTCTTTAAGAATTGGAAGAACCTTTTCAGCATCTTTTGCTGCAAATTTTGAGGTAATTGTAGCCGATTCCTTACTTGCAGAGGTATTCAAATCTGCTCCTATAAAGTCAAGATCCTCCTCAATTTTGATTTTTGAATACGATTTGGTACCATATTGTAAACCTGCGGCGGTTAAACTCGCCAGACCGGATTTCTCAGCATCATAAATAGCTCCAGCAGGAACAATGGCAGAAACACTGATCAAAGGAACTTCATGCTGCTCCATCAGGTAAACGGTTAATCCATTGGGTAAAGTAAACTTTTCATAAACGGGAACTTTAAATGCCAAGGGTGATTTTTGGGCAATTGCCTGATTACAAAGTACAAATGCTATCAGAACAGCCGAGATATTTCTTACTAATTTCTTCATTTTCTTATTCTTCTACGTTAGATTTCAAGATACCAACAGTACGATTTGACTTATTGAAATATTGGATTGCCACACGCTTCACATCCTCAATACTTACCTTTGAATATTCAGCAGGCGCATCGAACATTTTTCGGTAATCACCAAAAAACAGCTCATACGTCCCGATATTATTCGACTTTCCATTGATCGTCTCAATCTGAGCATAAAACTCGATCAGCTTCTGATTCTTGATTTTTTGAAGTTCATTTTCAGTGATTCCATCTTTTTTTATTTTATCAATCTCTGAGTAGATAGCTGATTCAATCTCTGACTCCTTTATTCCTTTTGCTGCAATAGCATATAAAGTAAACAGGTTGGGATCGAAGCTTTCGCTCAAATCAGATCCAACCATGTTTGCCAGCTGCTTTTTATCAACCAGTTCTGAATATAGTCTGGATGAATTTCCACTGGTAAGTACAGCATTCAAAATACTTAAAGAATAATAATCCTTATTGGTAGCTTCTGGCGTATGGTAGCCAATCATTAAATAAGGGCTTGGAACTTCCTTCTGAATGGTTACTCTGCGCTCTCCAGTTTGTGGAGGCTCAACCAGATGCACGGGCTTTGGAGGTACATTTGCGGGTATTGTAGCCATGTATTTCTCTGCCATTCTCTTAACTTCATCAACCTTTACATTTCCAGAAATTACTACCACACAGTTATTTGGGGCATAATAAGTTCTAAAATATTGTTCAAGGTCTTCTTTTGTCCAGTTTTTTATATCCGTTTCATAACCAATTACCGTCCAGTGATATGGATGCTCTTGAAATGCACTTGCATTCAATGCATCACTTAACATTCTCCATGGAGAATTTTCAAGACCTGTGCTGCGTTCAGATAGTACTACACCACGCTCACTTTCTACCATTTTAGAATCAATGTTCAAGCTGGCAATACGATCTGACTCGAGTTCAAAGATAGTCTCCATCGCATTTACTGGAAACCAATCCGTATAAACCGTTACATTCTGGGTGGTGTATGCATTATTAGCACCACCATTAAATTCCATAGTTTGATCAAACATTTTAGGTCCATATTTTTTTGACCCGTTAAACATCATGTGCTCAAAAAAGTGAGATAAGCCCGTGATACCGGGATGTTCATTTCGGGAACCAACCTTATAGAACAAGTACATATTGGCATTGGGGATTGAATTGTCTTCGGCTACCAGGAATTTCATTCCATTATTTAAGGTAAATGTCTTAATATCATCAGCCTTGGTTTGGGCCAACAGGGGAATGCAACAGCCCATGAGCAGAATGCTTAGTAATTTCTTCATTAGTGTGTATTTGGTTAATTGGAATTTTATTCAAATTAATAGATATTAAGTCTAATTTTACAATAAAATTAATTTTTCTTTAACCTATTATCGAAATTTATGCTTCCCCGCCATAATTTGACTTCAACAGATACATTCAAAGCCCTTTCTGAACATTACAACAGGATCAAAAAGGAAAAAATAATGGATCTATTCAAGGATAACTCACGATTTAAACAATTTTCAATCACATCCGGAGATATTCTGCTTGATTACTCCAAGAACAGAATCAATTCAGAGACCCATGAGCTCTTATTGAATCTAGCCAAAGAATGTAACTTGAAAGAAGCCATTGAAGCTATGTTCAAAGGTGAAAAAATCAATGAAACTGAAGGCAGGGCGGTTTTACATACCGCATTACGTAAGCCCAATAATTCAGGTTTCAATCTGGAGGGTAAAGATATATTAGCTGATATTCATCGAGTTTTAAATAAAATGGAACAGTTTTCTGATCGGGTGATCAGCGGGCAATGGAAAGGTTATACGGGCAAAGCAATTACCCATATTGTAAATATTGGCATTGGTGGTTCAGATCTGGGACCCGTTATGGTAACAGAAGCACTAAAAGCCTACAGGAATCATATAAAATTACACTTCGTTTCAAATGTGGATGGCTCTCATATCGCAGAAACGCTTAAAGAACTTGATCCGGAAACTACCCTATTCATGATTGCCTCCAAGACATTTACTACCCAGGAGACTATGGCAAATGCCTATTCTGCTCGCAACTGGTTTCTGAAAGGTGGCGCCACGCAAAAAGATGTGGCCAAACATTTTGTGGCCATCTCTACCAATGAGCCAGAAGTTTCAAAATTCGGGATTGATACGGCTAATATGTTTGAATTCTGGGATTGGGTTGGTGGTAGATATTCGCTGTGGAGTGCCATCGGACTTAGCATAGCCTGCGGTATCGGATTTTCTAATTTCAAGGCTTTATTGGCTGGAGCACATGATGCCGATGAGCATTTCAGAAATACAGACTTTAATAAAAATATTCCGGTAACTCTAGCATTACTAGGTGTCTGGTACACCAATTTTTTTGGTGCCGAAAGTCAGGCAATTTTGCCATACGATCAGTATATGCATCGCTTTGCTGCTTATTTCCAGCAGGGAGATATGGAAAGTAATGGAAAATCAACCGACCGCAATGGTATGGCTGTTGGCTATCAAACTGGTGCGGTAATCTGGGGTGAGCCCGGCACTAACGGACAGCATGCTTTTTTTCAACTTATACATCAAGGTACCAAACTCATTCCTTGTGATTTTATAGCACCCGCTCAGAGCCATAATCCAATTGGAAATCATCATCAGTTACTATTATCTAATTTCTTTGCTCAGACCGAAGCTTTGATGAATGGCAAGAGCAGAAATGAGGTGGAGGCTGAACTGAAAGCCGCCGGAAAAACTGAGGATGAAGTAAAGAAACTGGCACCATTCAAGGTTTTTGAAGGTAACAGGCCTACCAACTCGATACTGATTAAAAAAATCACACCCCATACTTTAGGTTCGCTTATCGCGATTTACGAACATAAAATATTTGTTCAGGGCATAATTTGGAACATTTTCAGTTTCGACCAATGGGGAGTTGAGCTGGGCAAGCAACTGGCTGGGCGTATTTTACCGGAGCTGGAAGATGAAAAACCGGTTAGCGGGCATGATGCTTCGACTAATGGCTTGATT
>CAMDQV010000152.1 GCA_945906015.1 Pedobacter schmidteae
CTTAATTTTAAAAAGTATGTGGAGAATGGTGGTTTTGTTTTTGTGGACGACTGTAATCATGATATCGACGGACTATTTGCCAGATCTTTTGAGGCTCAAATGAGCTCCATCTTTGGTCAGGCGGCCTTGAAAAAGATTCCTAATGACCATGAGATTTATCAATCATTTTTTAAATTCGAAAAGGGACCACCTACTACCTCATTTGAATTAAACGGATGGGGTGATGATCTGGTGCATGATTATCTAAAAGCTATTGAAATCAATGGTCGTATCGGAGTGCTATACAGTAACAAGGATTATGGTTGTGAATGGGACTATGATTTTCGCAATAAACGATTTTATGCAGAGGATAATACCAAATTTGGAGTGAACATTATTATTTATGCGATGGGTGTATAATTATCAGGATTAAATGGGATGGTTATTTCATTCTAGATAGTTTAAGGATGGAATTTGAATTTTACTTTTAGAACAATCAATAACAAAGCATCTTCCATATTTTTTTTGATTAAAAGAGAGTATTTTTTTTAAAAGACCTAAATTTGACACTATATAAGCATCATATTATTTAGTTTTGTTTTATATTAATCCCATTTAATGATTAAGAAGCCTTTTGATGCTTTAAGCGGCAAGTATTGTAATTCATTGGATACCTTTTCAAGATTTTTGACCCGTGAGGTAACTATCGGGCACATCCCAATGGGTGCAAATAATCCGATCAGGATTCAAAGTATGACCACAACGGATACGATGGATACCATCGGAACTGTAGAGCAAACTATCCGTATGGTGGATGCGGGTTGTGAATACGTCAGAATTACCGCTCCAAGTGTCAAGGAAGCTAAAAACTTGGCCCTTATCAAGAAGGAATTAATTGTGCGTGGATATGATGTCCCCTTGATCGCCGATATTCATTTCACTCCCAATGCTGCTGAAGAAGCTGCAAGGATCGTAGAAAAAGTACGGATCAATCCTGGAAATTATGCGGATAAAAAGCGCTTTGAGAATTTTGAATACACCAATACTGAATACAATGCCGAGCTGGAAAGGATTTATAAAAAGTTTAGTCCTTTAGTAAAGGTTTGTAAAGAATACGGAACTGCAATGCGTATAGGTACAAATCATGGTTCCCTTTCAGATCGAATCATGAGTCATTATGGCGATACCCCGCGAGGCATGGTTGAGTCGGCGATGGAGTTCATGCGCATGTGTGAAGATCTGAATTATTACAATTTGGTGATCTCTATGAAATCCAGTAATCCGCAAGTTATGGTTCAGGCCTATCGTCTGCTGGTTGAAACTATGGTTAAAGAAGGGATGAACTATCCACTACACCTGGGTGTGACTGAGGCCGGCGATGGAGAAGACGGCAGAATTAAATCAGCTGTAGGCATTGGTGCTTTATTAGAAGATGGATTGGGTGACACCATCCGAGTTTCGCTTACCGAAGATCCTGAATTTGAAGCACCTGTGGCTATTTCATTAGCAGATCGGTATAAGGATAGACAGTTATCAGTTATCAGAAAAGAGTTATCAGTTGACAGTTATCAGTTATCAGACAACAGAAAGGAGTTATCAGTTGACAGTTATCAGTTATCAGACAACAGAAAGGAGTTATCAGTTGACAGTTATCAGTTATCAGACAAGAAGGAACAACAGACAACAGATAACAGACAACAGATAACAGATATTAGACAACAGATAACAGATAAAAGACAACAGATAACAGATAAAAGACAACAGACAACAGATAAAACGCACAATCCCTACGAGTACGAAAGGCGTCATACCGCAGAACTTAATACCTTTATTGGTGGCCATCAGGTTCCGAGGGTTATTATTGATATATCCCGGAAAAATTTGAAAGATCCATCTATTCTTGCAGATGTGGGATACTTGTATTCATCACTGCTTGATAAATACAATATGGCTGAGCAATCAACCGATTTTGTTTATTTGGCTGATGAACTACCATCCTTCAGTTTTCCTGGAAACTTGAAGCAGCTTTATAATTATTCAACATGGAAATCACTACTTGATAAGAGTAATTGTCATCCATATTATTCACTTGAAGAATTTATTTCATCGAAAGATCACGATCCGGCATTGAACTTAGTTTCTATTTCTAATCAGGATGTTGATTCTGACCTGTTCAAACAACTTCCAATAGATAATACACTTGTTTTTGTTCTAGAAACACATGCTATTTGTGGATTGCAGGATCAGCGAAATGTATTTTTCAAACTCATGAATTTGGGTCTGGAGATTCCGGTAATTATTAAGAGAAAGTATAGTCTGACAGATCAAAATGTAACTATTTTACCAAAAGATACAGATTTTCAGTTATATGCTGCAACTGATCTCGGTGGTTTACTTCTGGATGGTTTTGGAGATGGTGTATGGGCAGATGCCTCAGAAATAGCTACAAAAACTATTCTTTCTACATCTTTCGGAATTCTACAGGCTACCCGCTCAAGAATATCAAAAACAGAATATATTTCATGCCCTAGTTGCGGCAGAACGCTTTTTGATCTGCAGATTACCACCCAAATGATCCGTAGTCGTACAGATCATTTGAAAGGATTAAAGATCGGGATCATGGGCTGTATTGTTAATGGTCCGGGCGAAATGGCAGATGCAGATTATGGCTATGTTGGTACTGGTCCGGGTAAGATCACGCTCTATCGCGGAAAAGAGGTAGTTAAAAAAAATGTGAATACCGAAAATGCCTTAGATGAACTGATCGGAATCATACGCGGTGATGGAAATTGGGTAGATCCTGAGCTTGATAATTAAGTCTTTTATAGTAGCAAAGATTTTTTTGAGCTAAAATAAATTTTAACCCTCTTTTCTCAAAAACTCAACACTTTTTTCACAGGTTAACTGTAATTCAAGAGGTAATTCTTCTTTCGTGAAAGGATGTGAAGCTCCAAAAACGTGATTTGCATAGGGAACTATGAATAACGCTGCATTTGAGGAATTCTCTTTCAGCCTTAACGCTTCGCCTCTTAGCACATTTGCATCCTTATCGCCGTGCAAAATAAGCCAAGGCTTTTTGATGCGGCCTGCTGCTTGCAAAATATCAAATGATTTGGAATGCTTCTCTAGATCATGTAAAAGATCAATTTTTAGTGGGGTATATTGTTTTGTTCTGGTATTGAAATTAAATATTACCCCTTTCTTTTGCCATTCTATCTCATCCTCTTTTTTCCAAAGGCTCCTGAAATCAGCAATTGCAGCCCAGGTAACTAGTTTGCTAACGCGTTGATCTTTAGCTGCCTGAATAATGCAAGTACCACCACCACGACTATGACCAATCAGGCTTAACCTGTCGGGGGCCTTAAATTCAATGCCACTTTTTACAAAAGAGATCACTAGGTCTAGATCAGTAAATTCTTTGGAAAAAGTATTGTCACCAAATGCACCCAGATCTACAAATTCACTTGGGTTTTCAGGTGTTGTACCATTATGAGAAAAATTAAATTTCAGAAATCTGAACCCATGCTTAACAAAGTATTCTGCCACAAGGTTATATGCACCCCAATCTTTAAACCCCTTAAATCCATGAACAAAGATTACCATGGGATTTTCTTCCTGGTCAGTTTTATAGCTGAGGTCCATTAAAATCGGTTTACCTTCAGCGCCTTCTATTGTATATGATTGATGGATAATCATATTTATAAAACGTTTTTATTGATATTTAAATATAATCCTATTTTGATCCATTGGTTTTTATCAAAACGATTATCATCAAGATACGAAATTAAACGATTTTTCTAGGAATTTTGCGTTAATTTCATCTGGTTACTATATTTGGGTTCTGACCAGATCTCAAAAATAATTGTCTGTAAACTCTTTACTGATTATTGACTGGTGATTTGTAATTGGTGGTGGCAAAGACATTTTTTATGGCCGAATCATTCATGGATCTGTTACCGATTTTCTATTCATCGATTTTCTGTTATTTCAAACCGGGAATTTTAATATGGCTTATGCTTTTATTATATCGGGTATTTTTATCATTATTTTAAACAATTCCAAAATCATCTAAAAAAAAATAGTTAAGCCGCTTAAAAATTTTAAATAGTTTAGTTGCTTTTAAGATTTTCTTACTATTTGGCCTTATTTATAATCTTTCTAAACGCTTGTGTTTACAAAGGCGTGACATATTCAAAAACGCTTATTAGTTACATTTGTTGGTGTTTATAATTAGGAGTAGGAGAATTTGAAGTATTTAAAAATTATTGCCTTTACGCACAAACAAATTGACCTGAAAGATTTAGGTAAATTTGTTATCTGTAACGAATCTTTGCAAAGTAGTTTAGAAAGTGTCAGACATAAGTTTGATATCCCTGAAATATTTTACATCGGAACTTGTAATCGCGTAGAGTTTGTTTTTACTTCTGATCAGAATCTTTCAAATGAGTTTGTCAGGGGTTTTATTCAGGCTTTGAATTTGCCGATTTCTGATGAGCAGGTTCAGGCATTTGCCGATCAGGTTTCCATTTATGAGGATCTAGAAGCATTGAATCATCTTCTTCGCATATCATGTTCTCTTGAAAGCCTTGTTGTTGGTGAAAAAGAAATCCTTGCTCAGGTTCGAAAAGCATATGATACCTGTCGTTTGGCTGGGTTTACTGGCGATTATTTACGCCTTGTCATGAATAGGGTTGTAAAGACATCCAAAGAAGTATATACCAATACCGCAATTGCGCGAAAACCAATTTCAGTAGTTTCACTAGCTTACAGAAAACTCCGTGAGCTTAATATGTGCACAAATTCACGGATACTGATTGTAGGAGCTGGTGAAACAAACAAAAATATTTCAAAGTACCTTAAAAAACATAAATATTCCAATTTCACAATCTTTAACAGAACACTCAAAAACGCTCAGGTGCTTGCTGATGAACTTGGTGGAAAAGCGTATGGTCTTGATGCATTAAAAACATTCAAGAATGGTTTTGATGTGATCATCACTTGTACAAGTGCTACCGAGCCTATCCTAACAAATGAAATTTATAATTCTCTGCTGAATGCTGATACATCCAGGAAAGTAATTGTAGACCTAGCAGTACCAAATGATACTAGCCCTGAAGTGCTTGATAATAACCTTGTTACATTTATTGAAGTTCACAGTTTGCAGGAAATAGCAAATAGTAATTTACAGGAACGTTATGAGGAACTCATTTTTGCTGAGCGTATCATTGAAGAAAACATCCAAGAATTTGAGCCTATGTTAAAACAACGCAGAGTTGAAATTGCAATGAGAGATGTTCCTGTTAAGATCAAGGAGATTAGAAATGCTGCTGTGAACAGAATCTTCGCTGATGAAATTGAAGGTATGGATTCAAACTCTCGTGAGGTATTAGAGCGGGTTATGAATTATATGGAAAAGAAATATATCAGCCTTCCAATGGTTATGGCTAAGGATATATTGATAAAAAATAGCTGAATTTCGGTTGATCCCAATCATTTTGGCTATTTTTAGTCACCAAAAAATACGGCCTAACAAATTTTAAATCATGCCTGATCAATTATCTGAAGATACTATAAAAT
>CAMDQV010000153.1 GCA_945906015.1 Pedobacter schmidteae
TCAAGGTTGACCTTGATCTTGAAAAGCAGGAAACAATGATGATCCTGCATTTTCATATCTATGGTGGAATTAAATTGGGATGTGATGTTTGTTTGGCAGATTATCCTTATCAGGTAGATTTTAAGGAAAGGCAGATTGCTAAATTAAACGGGAACGAAGATCTGGAGGATGATACCGAAGAGATCGTTGTTTTAAAGCGAAGCGAAACCGAGATCAATGTAGCTACTTTGATCTATGAATTTATCAACCTGGCGGTACCTTACATTAGCCGGTGCGAAGATGAAGGAAATGCAGAATGGTGCGATCGTGAGATGATTGCAAAACTGGAGCAACTTGCACCAGGACCAAAAGAAGAAATTGAAGAAGCTGATCCAAGATGGGAAGCGTTAAAGAACATAAAAAAGTAAATTAATACATAGGAACAAATGGCACATCCAAAACGGAAAATATCCAAATCAAGAAGAGATAAAAGAAGAACACACTACAAAGCAGAAGCTCCGGGTTTAACAACCTGTCAAAGTACTGGTGCTGTACATTTACCTCACCGTGCGTATACAGTTGATGGCAACTTGTATTATAACGGAAAAATGGTGATTGAAAACACTTCTATTGCCTAAATTACCTTTCTAAGATGAAAATCGGCTTAGATATAATGGGTGGAGATTTTGCTCCCAAAGCAGCAGTTTTGGGAGCAATTGCAGCTCAAAAAACCTTATCAGCAGATCAGACCATAGTTCTTTTCGGTGATAAGACGCAAGCCTTACCATTTCTTGCTGAACAGGGCGTGAGTCCAGATAGTTTTGAGTTTGTTCATACCACAGAAATGATCGGCATGGGCGAACACGGAACAAAATCTGTACTTCAAAAGCCTAACTCAAGCATCAGTTTGGGTTTCCAATATCTAAAAGATGGCAAAATAGATTCATTTGCTTCTGCAGGAAATACCGGCGCTATGCTGGTTGGCGCCATTTTTAGCGTAAAACCTGTTCCAGGAGTTATCCGTCCAGCAGTTGCAACGAACGTTCCTAAATTGAGATCCGGCTTTGGAATTATGTTAGATGTAGGTGCTAATGCCGACTGTAAGCCTGAAGTTTTAGCTCAGTTTGGTATTTTAGGTAGTTTATATGCTGAACATGTATACCATATTCAGAATCCCAAAGTTGGGCTGATGAATTTAGGTGAAGAGGAAGAAAAAGGCAATGTACTTACTCAATCAACATTCCCGCTTTTAAAGGATACTGACATTAATTTTATTGGTAATATTGAAGGACGTGATTTGTTCAATGATAAAGCAGATGTCATTGTCTGTGATGGATTTACAGGTAATGTCATGTTAAAATTAGCCGAAACTTTTTATATTCTCACTCTCAAAAAAGGATTTAAAGATGAATTCTTTGATCGTTTTAATTACGAACAATATGGAGGAAGCCCTATTTTAGGTGTTAATGCCCCTGTCCTGATTGGCCACGGCATATCCAGTCCAGAAGCAATTAAAAATATGGTACTTTTATCTCGAACAATGATTGAAACACAGTTTGTTGATAAAATCAAAGAAGCTTTTAAATAATTTGTCAAAATTTATTATGTCTAAAGTTCACGCTGCAATAACAGCCGTACATGCCTACGTTCCTGAGTATATTTTAACAAATAAGGAACTAGAAGGAATGGTTGAAACCAACGATGAGTGGATAGTAAGCCGAACAGGTATTAAAGAACGTCGTATCCTGAAAGGGAACCTGGGCACATCAGATATGGCTACTCATGCTGTTGAAGGTTTAATTAAAAAACGTGGAATCAAAGCCACAGAAATCGATCTAATTATTTTTTGTACCACTACGCCAGATATGGTGTTTCCTGCTTCTGCAAATATTCTTGCTCATAAAGTTGGTGCTGTGAATGCATGGGGATATGATCTGAATGCAGCCTGTTCAGGCTTTCTATATGGATTAGCTACAGGATCTCAATTTATTGAAAGTGGTAAACATCAAAAAGTGTTGGTGGTTGGTGGAGATAAAATGTCATCAATCATCAATTATAAAGACCGAGCAAGCTGTATTATTTTTGGTGACGGCTGCGGAGCTGTTCTGTTGGAGCCAAATACCGAAGGCTTTGGAGTAATCGATTCTATTTTAAAAAGTGATGGTTCTGGTGGTGATTATCTATGTCAAAAAGCCGGTGGGTCACTAAGACCTGCAAGCCATGAAACAGTAGATAATGATGAGCATTTTCTTCATCAAGAAGGGCAGGCAGTATTTAAATTTGCTGTAACCAATATGGCCGATGTTGCAGCCGAAATCATGGATAGAAATAATCTTACTTCCAAAAATGTAGATTGGCTGGTTCCACATCAGGCAAATAAAAGAATCATCGATGCCACCAGCAACCGTTGCGGTATAGAATCTGACAAGGTGATGATCAATATCGAAAAATACGGAAACACCACAAATGGAACAATACCACTATGTTTGTGGGAATGGGAAAGCAAACTAAAGAAAGGAGACAATCTAGTGTTAGCTGCCTTTGGAGGTGGATTTACTTGGGGTTCCTTATATCTTAGGTGGGCTTACTAAAAAAACCAGATGCATTTTTTACTATTTTTATTATAATTTTAAAATAAAATCCAAAAACTTAAATCAAACAAAATGGATATTAAACAAATTCAGGAACTTATAAAGTTTGTTTTCAAATCTGGAGTAAATGAAGTTTCTATTGAACAGAAAGAGTTTAAAATTACCATAAAAACCAACCAGCCACCATTTTATACAATAGGTGCTCCGGCTCAAGCCGCTGCCCAATTACAGGCTGCTCCGGCTGTTGTTGCAACAGTAACAAGCGCTGCAGAACCAATCGTTGCCGCGCCAGCTAAAGAAGATTCTTCTTCGTACCTGACTATAAAATCACCAATGATCGGCACATTTTACAATTCTTCAAGTCCGGATAAGCCATTATTTGTAAATGTAGGCGATGAGGTAAAAGCTGGCCAAGTGGTATGTATCATTGAAGCAATGAAGCTTTTCAACGAGATCGAATCTGAAATTTCTGGTCGTATTGTTAAAATTCTGGTTGATAATGCTAGTCCGGTAGAATACGACCAGCCGTTATTTTTGGTTGAGCCTATTTAATTTGAAGATCCGTAATTTGAGATTTACAGTTTAAGGCATCTGTACCTAAGCTAGGTTAGATCTGCATTTTCACAATCCTCAAATTTTCAAAAGAAAAAAACTATGTTTAAAAAAATACTAATTGCAAATCGTGGCGAAATAGCCCTTCGGATCATCCGTACCTGCAAAGAAATGGGCGTAAAAACCGTAGCTGTTTATTCAACTGCAGATCGCGATAGTTTACATGTTCGTTTTGCCGATGAAGCTGTTTGTATCGGGCCACCAGCAAGTAAAGATTCTTACCTGAGCATACCTAATATTATTTCAGCAGCCGAGTTGACCAATGCCGACGCTATCCACCCGGGTTACGGTTTCTTATCTGAGAATGCTAAATTTTCGGCTATTTGTAATGAATATGGAATCAAATTCATAGGAGCTACCGCAGATCAGATCAATGGAATGGGTGATAAAGCTTCTGCAAAAGAAACGATGAAACAAGCTGGAGTACCAACGATACCTGGATCTGAAGGACTGTTAAATTCTATAAAAGAAGGACTTATAATAGCCAACAAAATAGGATATCCAATCATACTAAAAGCCACAGCAGGTGGTGGAGGCAGAGGTATGCGGATTGTCTGGAAAGATGAAGAGTTTGAACCCGCATGGGATTCTGCACGCCAAGAATCGGCTGCGGCATTTGGCAATGACGGACTTTATCTAGAAAAATACGTTGAAGATCCAAGACATATTGAAATTCAGGTAATTGGCGATCAATATGGAAAGGTTTGCCATTTATCAGAACGCGATTGCTCTATCCAAAGACGCCATCAAAAACTAGTTGAAGAATCTCCTTCGCCATTCATGACACCTGAACTCCGAGAAAAAATGGGTGAAGCTGCGATTAAAGGTGCTATGGCTGTGAATTACGAAGGAGCCGGTACCGTAGAATTTTTAGTCGACAAGCACCGCAATTTTTATTTCATGGAAATGAATACCCGTATACAAGTAGAACATCCTGTAACAGAAGAAGTTATCAACTTTGACCTGATCAAAGAACAGATCAAAGTAGCTTCAGGTATTCCAATTTCAGGAAAGAATTATATACCAGAGATGCATGCCATTGAATGTCGTATCAATGCAGAAGACCCATTTAACAACTTCAGACCATCACCTGGATTAATCACTAACTTCCATTCACCTGGTGGTCATGGAGTTCGTGTTGATACTCATGTGTATGCAGGATATCAAATCCCGCCAAATTACGATTCCATGATTGCTAAACTGATTTGCGTGGCACAAACAAGAGAGGAAGCAATTTGTACCATGGAGCGTTCATTAAGTGAGTTTGTAATTGAAGGCGTGAAGACTACCATTCCTTTTCATTTACGGTTGATGAAAGATCCTAATTTCCGTGCAGGAAATTTTACTACCAAATTTATGGATACTTTTGACCTCAGTGAATAACCAGTACGTTATATGCTGGTTAACAGCAAATACCGCTTAAACTCGTGAATTTTGAAGCTGATTGTCACAATTAAATTGATGCTTGTTAAATATCTATAAAATACCATTCTAAAATCAAATAGAATGGTATTTTTGTTTTCAAATTATGAGTAAAAAACGTACAGACTTAGTTAAGGCTATCACAGAGAAAGAAAAAACTATTGAAGCCGAAATGTCTTTTTTTGATCATCTAGATGTTCTTCGGGGGCATCTAATCCGTGCATCTATAGCCATAGTAAGTTTCACTATTCTGGCATTCAGTTTTTATGATTTTATTTTTGATGAGATCATTATGGGTCCTGGTCGTACCAATTTCTGGACCTATAGAATGATGTGTGCAGCCACAGAAAAATTCAATTTAGGTGCCGATTTCTGTGTAAAAAAGCTAAGTTTCAATATCATCAATACCGAATTGGGCGGGCAATTCACCTTACAGCTAAATTCATCCTTGATGATAGGAATTGTTTTAGGTGTACCCTACCTTTTATTTGAGGTATGGCGCTTTGTAAAGCCGGCATTACATGAAAATGAACGCAAATCTGCTACAGGATTTGTATTCTGGGCATCTTTACTGTTTATCATAGGTTTGATGTTCGGTTATTATATAATAGCACCCCTATCCATTAACTTTTTATCCAACTACGAAGTTAGTTCTATCATCAATAACCAGATTACAATCGCCTCTTATTTTTCTGTAGTTGCCACATTAACAATTGGTGCTGCGTTAACATTTGAATTACCGATTGTTATTTATATACTTTCCAAGCTTGGAATAATGACGCCAGAGTTTATGAGGTCATCGCGAAGATATGCAACAGTAATAATTTTGATCATTGCTGCGATTGTAACGCCTACACCTGATCTGGTAACGATGCTTACCGTTAGTTTCCCGTTATTCCTGCTATACGAAGTAAGTATTTATGTTTCAGCT
>CAMDQV010000154.1 GCA_945906015.1 Pedobacter schmidteae
GTGCTTGGTGGGTAATACTAACCAACCCATCATTTCTTCATTTCAGCCGTAATACTCTGCTCCAATTCAACCTGGCGCTGAGTACCAATGATATAAAGTAAGCCATCTCTGTCGGTAAGCTTTACTGCATCTTTACCATCGGCATAGAAACGAACGGTACCTTTTTGGTGAAGATTATAAACCGGATTATTGATCATGAATGAACTGTATGGAGTGCGTTCAACCTTGACAATGCTATTCAAATCAATCTTGACCATTTTGGTAGTCCATAAACCATCCAAAACAATACTTTTATTATTAACGGTAGTTTTATAATGTAGAAGGAACATCATGATTACCGATGTCACCAGGATGCCGAATCCAACAACCAGGAACAACTCTGTATTTTGCTCACTTCGTTCGGTAATAAAATAGGCTGCAAAACAAAATAATGCAAGTACCAAGCGGATACTGATGCGGCTATGATCGCGGCCCAAGTATTGTTTTTCTATAAAAGCGGGTTCAATTTCTTGCATATCATTTGAATTGCTCTAAGATAAATACTTTTTTTGTGTTCGTACTAATTTTATAGCGCTCGCTGATACGGAATCCCATGATCCAAACAATATCCCCGTTGCCATTTTCAAGTATTCCGATATCTTTCTTATGATTCAGTCTGATTTTTTGCGCTATAAAAAAGTCGCTAAGCTTCTGTTTGCTTTTTAAACCCAATGGCTGAAACTGATCTCCATTCTTCCAGGGTCTTAACTTCATTGGAAATTGAAGCAAATCATGGTCTAGCTGTGCCATTGCTCCATCTTTACTTAATTGAAATTTAGTAATTAATTTTACCCTGCTACTGAATTTCTGCCTGTTCCAGATGTATTCTGTAGGTTTTGTACTAATGTAGATATCTTCAGGAGTGCTTTGATGCATTTGGCAAAGTATCAGGCGATCACGATCTAAGATTAACTGATGTGATAATGATCTGAATACTTTTCCCGGCGAGCCTTCCCAGGCTATGGTCAGATCATTTAATACGGTTTCAGTAAATCCAAAGGGGTGAAACAGTCCGTATAAAAGCGTATTTAAAGGAATTAAATTCTTTAATAACTTTAGGTCTATCTCAAATTCATGATCGTCTAGCTTTTTGAAGAGCTGCTCCCTGAGTTCATTAACACGCTGCTCCAGCAAAATTTCAAGCTCTGAAAAACGTTTTCTATTGGCTTCAAATGTTTGTTCGAGACTTGGGTTTAGTTTCTTTAAAACAGGGATTACTTCCAATCTGATCTTGTTCCGGGCATATTTAACCGATACGTTTGAACTATCTTCCCGGTAGTCAAATGGTGGCATTTGATCGATCTCGTCTCTCCTTAAAAACAAAAGTGGTCTGATCAATTTATCTTTTTTTGCTAATATCCCATGTAAACCTGCAATACCTGTGCCGCGAGTAAGATTCAAGAGCATGGTTTCAATTACATCATTCTGGTGATGGGCAAGTGCGATATAGTGGTAACCAAATTCCTTTCTGATTGTTTCCAGCCATTGGTAGCGTAGGTCTCTTGCAGCCATTTGAATAGAAATATGATTTTCTTTGGCATATTCTGCAGTTTCAAATCTGGCAACAAAAAATTTGACCTCAAGTTCTGAGGCAAGTTGCGATGTAAATTGCTCATCCCGATCGGCTTCTTCATCCCTCAATTGGAAATTACAGTGCGCAATACCAAAATTAAACCCTGCTAATTTAAACAGTCTGGCCATCAGCACAGAGTCGCGACCACCGCTTACAGCTAGCAATACACACTCTTTTTCCTGAAAAAGGGCATGTTGTTTGATAAAAGTTTGCAGGCGGTTTAGGGCTATCATGGTGTCAAAATTATTTAATTAAAAATCCTTAGCCAAAAAACTATTTTTGCATGGTGAGAATATTCCTTTTTTCTGTTCTGCTAACATTGGTATCGATCGCAGCTTTTTCGCAGGGGCGACAGATCGAGATCAGGTCCTCTGAGTTAATCAAGGGCTTTCAGGCTTCGGGTTTTGCTAGGATAATCCGACCCGTTTTTGCTCAGGAAGGCTCAACTCTTGCTGCAGACAGTGCTGATTTTAATCAGGCGTCCAATACCTTTGATGCTTTTGGGCATGTAGTAATTACTCAGCCCTCAGGCACCACCATTTATTCTGATCTTTTAAACTATGATGGAAATACCAAACTTGCAATTTTAACTAACAATGTAAGGTTAATTGATGGAGATGTTACCTTAACCACCAATAATTTAACCTATAATATGAATACCCGCATCGGGATCTATAAAGGAGGAGGTAAGATCGTGAACGGAAAAAATGTGCTGACCAGTAAAAATGGTTATTATTTTGCCGCTACACGGGATGCTTATTTCAGAAATAATGTGATTCTTACTACACCCGATGCCCTCATCAAAAACGATACGTTACGCTATAATTCAAATTCGAAAATTGCTTATTTCTACGGACCGACCAATATTTATGGAAAAGATGATACGCTGTACACAGAGAATGGAACGTATAATACGACCAACGAGCAGGCTCGCTTTGGGAAGAATAATTTATATACTCAGGGAAGTAAATCTCTGACAGGAGATAGCCTGTTTTATGATCGTAAGGCTGGATATGGAAAGGCTATAGGACATGTTACATTTATTGATACAGCCGAAAAAGCAATCCTGAAAGGTGGCCTTGGTGAATACAAAAAATCGGATGAGAGTATTCTGGTCACAAAAAATCCATATGTAGTTATTATCTCTGAAACTGATTCTTCAAAGGTTGATTCAATTTGGATGACTGCAGATACGCTTTTGAGTAAGGTGATCTTCACCAGAGATCTTATTCCGTATAAACAGGATGAGATTATTCCAGATGATCAGATTTCAACAAAGGAAACACCAGAAATAAATACTCAGGATACAATTAAACCTGTAATGGCAGATCAAAAGGGTAATCGTCCTGCGTTAAGGAATGGTTCAAAAAAACCTGAAATGGATGTTACACCAGATAGGGCTGAAATTCGTACCGAAGAGAAGATACCCCCACCTAATCTTGAAAAGAAGAAAGAAAAATCTATAAAGGACACCTTGAATAAAAAAGCCTTATCTGACACTGCTCAAGTGGTTTCTTCAATTAAGGATTCGGTCAGTACAGATACAACACGTACTAGGATGATCATGGCGTATCATAATGCCAAGATATTTAAGTCTGATTTGCAGGCAAGAGCAGATTCTATGTTTTTTAGCTATTCTGATTCAACAGTTAGATGTTATGTTAACCCGATGGTTTGGGCACAGGGATCTCAGCTTTCAGGTGATACAATATACCTTCAAATGAAGAACAAAAAGCTCGATAATATGCTATTGCATCATAATAGTTTTATCGTTAATACCGAAGATGCAGACTCCACTAATTTCAATCAGATAAAGGGGAAGGTAATCACAGGTTATTTTAAGGATAATAAGCTGAATAATATGTTTGTGGATGGCAATGCAGAAAGTGTGTATTATTTGAAGGAGGATTCGGCCTACAGTGGATTGAATCATTTGATCAGTAGCCGTTTGAGGATCCTGCTTAAGAATAACAAGCTAAACAATATCAGTGCCATTAGTACTATTGAAGCATCCATTACTCCGATGGAAGATCTGAAGGAAGAGGACAGAGTTTTAAAAGGCTTTATCTGGAAACCGCGCGACCGGCCAAAATCAAAGGAAGAGATCATTCCTCAACTGGCAAAGGCTGAACAAAAGCCTGCTGCGGCTAAGAAATCAGATAAGAAAAGTACTCCAGCAAAGAGCGCTCCGGCAAAAAGAACGCCCTCCAAGGCTAATCCTGCAAAAAAATCGGAGCAAAATGCACCTGTAAAAACACCTGCCAAAGTGGTACCTAAAACAGCAGTAAAAACGGTAGCTAAAACTAATCAGAATTAAGAAATCTGATCAGCTTTTCCATGGCTTTTGCTCGGTGACTGATTCTGTTTTTCTCGTCGGCAGACATTTCTGCAAAGCTGATATCATAGCCTTCTGGAACAAATATAGGGTCATAGCCAAAACCCTTGCTTCCTGATCGCTGTTGGGTGATTAAACCTTCAATGCTCCCTTCAAAAAAATGCTCTTTGCCTTCTTTAATCAGGGATATCACTGTTTTGAAACGGGCTCTACGATCTGTTTTACCAGTTAAGCGCTCCAAAACAAGGCTCATATTATCCTCAAAATCCCGGCTTCCTGAATAATGAGCTGAATTTACGCCTGGCTCGCCACCTAATGCATCTATTTCGAGACCTGAATCATCTGCAAAGCAATCCGTGTTGAAATGGGTATAAACATAACGACTTTTCTGACCTGCATTTTCGGCAAAGGTATCTCCTGTTTCAGGAATGTCGTCAAGGCATCCTATATCATTGAGGCTTTTAAGGGTGATATTTTCCCCGATCATTGCCTGAACTTCTTCAACCTTATGCTGGTTATTACTCGCAAAAACAAGTTCCACCTTAAAATTCTTTCATTATTGCCCAGAACTCCTTTTTCTTAGTCACATCATTGATCATCTCATCGATACTGAAGGTGCTAAAAAACGTGACATTGGCATGGTTTTCTACTTTATTTGAACTGCTATCAGGAAGCTCGATCCTCTGAGGCTTGATTCCGAAAAGTACCAGTTTGCTACAGCTGAAAAACTCCTTCAATTCGGTGATGTTTGTGCCAGGGAACTGATCTAAATTTAAAATGGCAAGGTCTCTTAGCTCTAGCCCTTTTGCAGACATGATCTTGAGGAGAGTTTCCTTGTGGAGACTGTTGATTTCGCTGTTTTTTGGATCATCAATCAGGATCAGAAAATACTTATTGTTTTCGCCGAGATACGAAAATTCTTTTGGCTTTTTTATTGCTGCTGAATCTGGAACCGGTATTGCAACCGGCATCTCGGGCATTACAGTTTTTTCAGCTATAAAAACCTTTTCAGAAGATACTGGCTGTTGATTAAGAATATAAATATCCTCGGTCATAAAAAGCCTGAGCGCATTGGGTTCATTGGTATGTAGGGTAGACATGAATTAGATTTTTTAACCTTAAAGCTGATACAAACTTAATAAAGCATCTGTTAAAATTAGTTAAATGGGTGCAGCTTCTTTTTCAAAAGCTTAACTTAGCTTCCTGAATGGAGCGTTAAATTTTAAATAATGCTCGCATTGAACATTTAATAATGGTTTTGTTGATCTAAAGGTGTCAATTATCTTGAATTTATCTTAAATTAACTTCTAGTCATTTAAATAATTGAATTGTGAATTATAACTGATAATTTTGCATAATTCAGTTAATTTAAAAGCTCTTTCAGGGGCTTATGTTTTTTATAGTGAATACACTAAATTTTGCAGTTTTTAAACTGCTTGAAATAAGAGAAATGCAAAAAATGAAAAAGACCTTAGGGATACTAATCGGATTATTATTTTTTACCCTTGTCCAGGTAAGTGCACAAACAAAATCTAAATCCCTTGATAAAGTAGCAGC
>CAMDQV010000155.1 GCA_945906015.1 Pedobacter schmidteae
TATTTATATTTCTTAGTCAAAATGTTACAGGCTACTAAGGTTAACGTTAGTGGTGTTATGAACGTTGATCCACAAACGGCTGCGTACAGGGCTTAGAATTTTGTACTAAGACTGTTGTTGGATTTAACGCCCTGTCCAATGCCGCACAAGGCGGTGAAGCACGATTTTTTTTATCCGACACGCTAGCACAGACCTTTAATAAGCGTTGTTCCGCCTTGACTGGTGCGGCAATTACTTAATTAGCCAACCCGCTGCCTTTCATAGCAGCAGGCGCAGCGGTGGGGTGTATTCGCTTTTGTTTATTGTTTTTTAAAGGTGCTCATGGTCTCGTCGTACCGCCTCGGCATGGTACTTTTTTCCTATAGAAAAAGGTAAGGCCCCCGCGGCTATGAGCGGAATGAAATTATACGTGCTTGGTGGGTAACACCAAGCATAAGGGGAATCCAATTATTTTTATCCTCCACGCTAGCACAGACCTTTAATAACCTCTCTTCCACATAGATTTCCATCAGGAACCAGAATTGAGTCTGAAAAATAAATTCAAATTTCCTATGTTTGAGTATATGACCCAGTCACCTATCCAATCTACTCCGGTACGCCGCATACTTGCAGCCAGCCTTATTGGCACCACTATTGAGTATTTCGATTTTTACATTTATGCCACCGCTGCTGTGCTGGTATTTCCAAAATTATTTTTCTCGGCTTCAGATCCAGCCATGGCCACACTCGAGTCGCTGGCTACTTTTGCACTTGCCTTTTTTGCACGCCCATTGGGTGCAGCATTATTCGGGCATTTTGGCGACCGTATCGGACGAAAGGCAACGCTCGTAGCTGCATTAATGACGATGGGACCATCCACTGTGGCCATCGGACTCTTGCCGGGCTATGCTTCAATTGGCATTGCCGCCCCAATATTGCTAGCCGTATTTCGTTTCGGTCAGGGATTAGGCCTTGGCGGTGAATGGGGAGGTGCGGTATTACTGGCAACAGAAAATGCTCCACCCCATAAAAAAGCGTGGTACGGTATGTTTCCACAATTAGGCGCCCCAATAGGTTTCCTTTTATCTACCGGCTCATTTTTTATATTGAGCAAAACCATGAATGAAAGCGATTTTATAAACTATGGATGGCGTATACCTTTCATAGCGAGCGCCTTGCTGGTATTTGTGGGCCTGTATGTGCGCTTAAAAATCACTGAAACACCTGATTTTATAAAGATTGTTGACAATAAGCAACGCTCAAAAATGCCGGTTAAAGATGTTTTTGTAAAACATACCAAAGCCATTACCTTGGGTACGCTGGCTACAGTAACCACCTTCTTGCTGTTTTATTTAATGACCGTATTTACACTGAGTTGGGGTACAACGGAACTAAATTACACCAAAAGCGATTTCCTGATTTTGCAAATGATCTCCATGCTGTTCTTTGCATTAGGCATCCCATTATCTGCTTGGTTGGCTGATACCTACGGACGCAATAGAATGCTTGTTTCAGCAACTAGTGTGATCATGTTATTTGGACTTTTCTTCCCATTCATATTCATAGCCGGAAACTCTTTCCTAACAGGTATATTCCTGTCGCTCGGAATGTTCCTGATGGGACTTAGCTACGGGCCAATAGGCACGGCCTTGGCAGGGATCTTTCCGGCACCTGTACGTTATACGGGCGCTTCACTGGCCTTTACCCTAGCTGGGATTTTAGGTGCCTCTTTAACCCCATATCTAGCAACCACCCTAGCGCAGAATTACGGTCTTGCCTATGTGGGTTATTACCTAACCTTAGCTGCCGGACTAACGCTAATGGCTTTATTGGGATCTAAGAAAATGATGAGTGAGGAGGTCTAAGCAGAAAATCATCAAAAATTAAAATAATCTATTCCAAAGAATCATCCTAATCAATCAAAAAAACCGTTAAAAGCAATTTTTTGAAGAATTTTGCCTGCTTTGCCCTGAATAATTCCTAATAATCATTAAAATATCCTGAATAACAGAAAAGCTTTAATTAATTTTTTAGATTTATATATCAGGATAACGAGGTAAATTAAATCCAGTTCAAAAAATTAAAAAACATGGCGAAGAAACCCACCGAAATCATTAGTAGCACTAAAGATTTATTCCCAATTACTGAAATCATGGAGTCGAATCCAACATTCTCAAGGCGTCAAATGCTGGGAATAGGTGGCATAGCAGGTTTAACTGCTTTAACAGGCCTATCGACCGGAACTATTGCCCAAACTCAGCCACGAAAACCTCGTATTGCAGTTCTGGCTAGCTATTGGGCTTTTACAAGATCACATGCCGATTGGATTGTAAACAAGTTGATTGACGGTTATTGGTGGGATGGTGCCCATACTGAGTCACGAGTGGAAGTTGTTTCGGTTTATATTCATCAGCTTCAAGAAAGTGGTTTGGGTCAAAAAGTTTGCCAAGCAAAAAATATTCCAATCTTTAAAACAGTAGGAGAAGCTGTAACACTTGGAGGCAAAGACCTTGCAGTGGATGGTGTAGTCATAGTAGCTGAACATGGTGAATATGCAACCGATTTAAAGGGCCATTGGTTATTGCCGCGCTGGTGGATCTTCCAGCAGGTTATCCAGGTATTCGAGAAGAGTAAGCGCTCAGTACCCGTATTTAATGACAAGCACCTCTCCTACAATTGGGATGAGGCAAAGTGGATGTTTAATAAATCGCGTGAGTTAAACTTTGCATTAACAGGAGGCTCATCCATACCAGCCTATTATCGCAAACCTGAGATAGAAATTGATATTGATACTCCTATAAAAAATTCCATTGTAATTGGAGGGGCCGGAGATGAGGGGGGCATTTTCCATGCTATTGATGTGCTCCAAGGCTTCGTAGAACGCCGCAAAGGCGGTGAAACTGGTGTAAAATCGATACAATCTATTCGTGGGTCTGAAGCCTGGAAATGGGTAGAACGCAATCCATGGGCCGGTAAATTACTCGATGCTGTTGCCATAAAATTTGACTTTAAGCCAGGATATTTCCAGGAAACTCCACAAACAAATATATGTGTCATCAACTATAATGATGGAACCAAAGCAGCCATAATTGGTGGCCGGAATGTGGGCTGGACCTATGCAGGCGAAATCCAGGGAAAAAATGAGCCCACCATCATCTCGATGCTTGGATGGGCTGGTCCATACGATCAGTACCATGCATCTAACGCTCAACCACACTGGATTACCGAAATGATGGTGACTAAAAAAGAACCATTCAATGCAGAGAGACTACTTCTTTCGACTGGCATTACAAACCACTATATGGAATCCAACTGGGAAGGTAGTAAGTATACTGCAGTTGGACGCAACCTCGAAACACCAGAATTAAACATCAAGTACCGCTCTACCCGAGGGGCACACTTTAGTAAAGGAGAGCGACCACCAGCAAGACCTTATATTAGGGGGTTTGATCAGTAAGGGAAGGGGAAAGGGGAAAGGGGAAAGCTGAAAGCTGAAAGGGGAAAGCTGAAAGGGGAAAGCTAAAAGCCATATTTCGCTTCATTTCACAGCAGCACCACAGACCACAGACAACTGATAACAGACAACTGATAACAGATAACAGACAACTGATAACAGAAAACAGATATGGAACCAAATTCACTTCCAATTAATGAAATTATAGCGGCAAACCCAAGTTTTACCCGTCGTGAAATGCTGGGTATAGGTAGTATTGCCGGCTTGACTGCTTTAACGGGCATCTCAAGCGATGCTATCGGACAGATTCAGGATAGAAAGCCTCGTATTGCTGTACTGGCAACATTCTGGGGAGCAACAAGATCACATGCCGACTGGTTAGTGAACAAGTTGATTGATGGATATTGGTGGCAGGGTGCTTACCATGCTTCACGTGTAGAGGTTGTATCTCTTTATCTGCACCAGCATGATACAAGCTTACTTGGGCAGAAGGTAGCTAAAGCAAAGGGGTTCCCAGTATTTAAAACGGTTGCTGAAGCATTGACATTGGGTGGCAAAGAACTCGCGGTGGATGGCGTAGTCGTAGTTGGAGAACACGGCAATTATACTACCGATTTGAAGGGTCGTTGGATGCTGCCACGCTGGTGGTTACACAGTCAGGTTATCCGCGTGTTTGAGCAAAGTAAGCGCTCAGTACCGGTCTTTAACGATAAGCATTTTTCATACAACTGGGATGATTCCAAATGGATATTTGATAAATCTCGTGAGTTAGGCTATCCTTTGACTGGAGGATCCCTGCTTCCGGTATACTACCGCAAACCCGAAATAGAACTAGAAAATGATGCGCCAATCAAACACTCGATCGTGGTTGGCGCTGCTCCAGATGAGGGAGCAATTTTTCATTGCATCGAATTATTACATGCATTCGTTGAGCGTCGTAAGGGCGGTGAGACAGGTGTTAAGTCAATACAATCTATCCGCGGGCCAGAATCATGGAAATGGATTGAACGCAACAGCTGGGCAGCTAATCTACTGGAAGCGGTAGCCAAAAGACTGGAATTAAAGCCAGAGAACTATCAGGCAAATCCAAGAACCAATATTTGTGTAATTGAATACAATGATGGAACGAAGGCAGCTATCATTGGTGTTCCCTTATCCGGATGGACTTACGCCGGCGAGATTGAAGGTCATACTGAGCCAACAATCGTATCTTTACTTGGCTTCCCCGGTCCATTTGACCAGTATCATGCCTCTAACGCCCAACCGCATTGGATCACAGAGATGATGGTAACCAAAAAAGAACCATTCAATGCTGAGCGGCTACTATTGACAACCGGAATCACAAACCACTACATGGAGTCAAACTGGGAAGGCAGCACATACTCTGCAGTTGGACGCCGCATCGAAACTCCATTCCTAAATATGACTTATCATACAACGCGTGGAGCTCAATTTAATACAGGTGAAAGACCACCAGCAAGGCCTTATATTCGGGGATTTGATCAGTAAGAGGTAGGAGGTAGGAGGTAGGAGGTCAGACTTCAGACTTCAGACTTCAATCCTCAGACTCCAGACTTTAATCTTCAGACATCATACTTCCGACTTCAGACCTCAGACCTCAATCCTCAGACACCACAATACATGAAACGCCGAGACCTAATCAAGACTTTAACACTCCTTCCGTTAGCAGGAAGTTTTCCAATAGATTCGATTTTTGCTGCTCCTGCAGGTGCTAAACAAGCACCCTTTAATTTACAGCATAAACCAATGCCCGATTTGCATCGAACCGCTTTTGTGATGGACGGTCATACGCATGTAATGACCCGAGAACTGCTGATGGGAACCGATATCGGCCAGCGTTATACAGATGGAAACGTAGATCTACCCAGGGCTAAAGAAGGCGGCATAGACGCGATGTTCTTTTCAGTGTATACTCCAGAACACTATTATCCAGGAAGGTTCGAGATAAAAAATACATTTCGTGTGGTGAACCTTGCATTAGATCAGATAATAAAGAATGATTCTCAA
>CAMDQV010000156.1 GCA_945906015.1 Pedobacter schmidteae
GAAAACCGCCAGAAGTGACCAATTCCGAACAAAAGAAGGCAGAGCCAAGGCTTATGAACAGCTAATGGAAAATGGAATTGATGCCATTGTTGCCATTGGTGGTGATGGCACATTTACAGGAGCCAATATTTTTCATGAAGAGTTTACTATTCCTGTTATTGGACTTCCCGGAACCATTGACAATGATTTGATGGGTACCGACTTTACTATTGGTTATGATACTGCCATAAATACCGTTATTGATGCTGTAGATAAGATACGTGATACCGCCGAGTCGCATGATAGATTGTTTATTGTTGAAGTTATGGGCCGGGATTCCGGTTTGATTGCTTTAAGAAGTGGAATTGGTTCTGGTGCAGAGGCAATTTTGATTCCTGAAACCAAAACAGATATCAATGCTTTGATCCATCGATTAGAAATAAGCAGGAAGGATAAGTCGTCAAAGATCATCATTGTTGCTGAAGGAGATGATGTTGGTGGTGCCTTTGAAATCGCAAAAATTGTAAAAGATAAATTCCCGAGTATTGATACAAGGCTTTCTATTTTGGGTCATATTCAAAGAGGCGGAGCCCCATCGTGTATGGACAGGGTGTTGGCCAGCAGGTTAGGTGTAGCGGCTGTTGAAGCTCTGATGGAAGGTAGAACCTGTGAAATGATTGGAATAGTGAATCAGAAAATACATTTCACCCCCTTTAGCAGTGCCATTAAACATAACACGGATGTAAATTCTGAGCTATTAAAGATTGTGGATATTTTATCTCTTTAATTAGGAAATTGCTAATTTCTGCATTTTTGAGTTACGGGTTTTTATAGTTAAATACCAGGTTAAAACTTATTAATCCTTTATTTAAACTTGTATGAGGCGTATGAAAAAGTTGAGTTTCCTGATTTATACGTTATTTGTAATAGGCATAGGATGTTCGGCACCATCGCCAAAAAAGACAAACGAGCCAGTAATTTCACTAAAAATTCAGAAAATTGCCGACGGACTTCATTCTCCTATTACAGCTGCATTTACTCCGGATGGAACCATGCTCATTGCTGAACAAACCGGACAGATCAGGGTTTTGAAAGGTAAGGATCTTCTTGAAGTAGCATTTCTTGATTTAAAGCATAAGCTTGTCAAATTGAGTGGTGCTTATGATGAACGAGGTTTATTGGGGATAGCTCTTCATCCTGATTATAACCGCAATAAAAAATTCTATGTTTACTATAGTGCTCCCGCCTTTGAGGCAGGAAGTGATCACCAGTCGGTAGTTTCCGAATTTATCACATCTTCTGATCCCCTGAAGGCAGATTCCGCATCCGAAAGAGTTTTACTGACCGTTCAGCAGCCAGAAAGCAATCATAATGGCGGAGATCTTAAATTTGGCCCGGATGGTTATTTATACATCGGATTGGGAGATGGTGGTGGTGCGGGTGATAGACATGGAGCTTCGGGCAATGGTCAGAATATGAACACCTTGCTAGGAAAAATTCTTAGGATTGATGTGAATACAGAAAGCTCGTACAAGATTCCTCAGGATAATCCTTTTGTTGGAACGCGGGCAAAATCAGAGATTTGGGCCTATGGCTTGCGTAATCCCTGGCGATTTTCTTTTGACCGTGAAACCGGTCAGCTTTTTGCAGCTGATGTTGGCCAAAATAAATTTGAAGAGGTTAATATCATTGAAAAAGGTGGTAATTATGGATGGAGGATCATGGAAGCCACACATTGTTTTGATCCGGAAGCAAATTGTAAAACCGATAAACTAAAATTGCCCATTAATGAATATGCCCATGAATTGGGTATTAGTATTACCGGTGGATATGTTTATAATGGATCAGCAATAAAAGTACTGTCAGGAAAATATATATTTGGAGACTGGACCGGACCACTGTTCTTTCTCGAACATAAGGGTCAAACATGGACCCGTGGAAATATTGAATTAATAGGCAAACCATCCGCCGACTTAAAAATCCTTGGATTTGCCGAAGATAATGTTGCTGAGCTGTATATCTTGACCAATCAGGAAGTGGGCCCAAAAGGAACAAAAGGAGCTGTTTATAAATTTGTAAATCTCTAATGGATAGAATTAAACAACATTTTATTGAAGCCAGAGAAGTACTGGATACATTTATTTCTGATCCTACTAATTTCAGCACTATTGAATCAGCCGGAAAGATCTTAGTTGATGCTATTCAATCGGGTGGCAAGGTTATATCATGTGGTAATGGGGGTTCTATGAGTGATGCCATGCATTTTGCAGAAGAACTATCGGGTAGGTATAGAAACGACCGACCCGCATATCCAGCTATCGCAATTTCTGATCCTTCTCATTTAAGTTGTGTGGCAAATGATTATGGCTATGCCTTTGTTTTTTCAAGAATGGTCGAAGCTATCGGGCAAAAGGGCGATGTACTTTTAGCGATTAGTACCAGTGGTAATTCTGAAAATGTTTTGAAAGCTATTGAGGCCGCAAGAATTAAGGAAATGAAAGTGATTGGACTGACCGGTAAAGATGGCGGTAGTATGGCCAGACTTTGTGATGTGGAGATTCGTGCTCCCAAATCAGAATATGCCGATAGGGCACAGGAAATTCATATTAAGGTGATTCATTCGCTGATCGATTATGTTGAGTCTCGGATTTAATCCGGGATCACAGCATTTGCTTTATTTTACAATTACTGTCACACCGGGCTCGATCAGGTGCGATCTTCTACAATAACCGCTGTACCTGATGCACTAACCATCAGCATGCTTCCATTCCTTCCAAGGGTTTCATAATCAAGGTCAACGCCAATAACTGCATTTGCTCCCAATCGAATTGCCTGCTCTTGCATCTCACGTAATGCGATATCTTTTGCTTCACGCAGTCCTTCTTCATAAGATGCGGATCTTCCGCCTACGATATCTCTAATCCCTGCAAAGAAATCTTTGACAATGTTTGCACCAATAATGGCCTCACCGGTTACAATTCCGATGTATTTAACTATTTTTTTCCCTTCAAGTTCGTTTGTCGTAACTGCTATCATGATTTTTTAGTTCTTTGATGATCAAGTAAATCAAATGTTACAGTAAGGATCGAAACGGAACTGCTACAACAATTTATCCGCCACTTCCTTCCAATTATTGACCCGTTCGTATTCGGTTAATAGCATATTATGCGGCGAGGTAAAAAGTAGCTTTCTTCCGTTAAAATCTACAAAATTTTTGATGCGGTCATCAATCATAATGTCAACATTTACTATTTTATGGCCGCAAAGTATAATATTTTGCCATCCGATAAATGGAAAATGTTCTTCGAGCCATTCATACTTATCTTGTAGTGAATTGGGGAATTCCATTGCAGCAGAAACAATAAAAATATCATACTTTTCTTGAAGCTTTTTTAGTATTTCTACGCTGTCGGGAAGTACTGCAAGATCTCTAAAAAATCCCTTTTCATTGATGTAATCCCATAATTTCATTTTAATATTTTCTGGAACATGGTGGTAGACTTCATTACCAGGGATTATTTCAAGATCAAGGGGAATACCGTAATCACGGTTGTAAAGACTTATAAATTTAGATATCGGATCGGCAATAACTTCGTCCATATCTACTGCAATTCGGGGTTTTCTTTCAGACATGTCTCAAAAATAGGGGTTTTACATTTTTTAAATGTTATTTTTTTAATATCTTTGCATCCCCGCAGAATAGACTCCGGGAATATGTTGAATACATAAAACTAAAAAAATGGCAACTAAAATCAGATTGCAAAGATTCGGTAAAAAGGGAAAACCTTTTTATCATGTAGTGGTAGCAGACGCTCGTGCTCCAAGAGATGGTAAATTCATCGAAAGATTAGGTTCTTACAATCCAAACACAAATCCGGCTACCATTGAAATCAATTTCGAAAAAGCATTGGATTGGGTTAACAAAGGCGCTCAACCTACAGATACTTGTCGTGCTATACTTTCATATAAAGGTATTTTATACAAGAAACATCTTGAAGGTGGTGTTAAAAAAGGTGCTTTAACTGAAGAACAAGCAGAAGCAAAATTTGCTCAGTGGTTAGAAGGAAAAGCGGTTAAGATTGAAGGAAAGAAGGAAATTCTTTCTAAATCTAAACAAGAAATTAAACAAGCTACTTTATTAGCTGAAGCTAAGAAGAAGGAAGAAATGGCAGCAGCAATTATTGTCAAAAATACTCCTTCTGAAGAAGTTGAAGAAACTGTAGCTGAAGAAGCTCCAGAAGTTGAAGTTTCAGAGGTTGAAGAAACTGTAGCTGAAGAAACTCCGGAAGTTGAAGTTTCAGAGGTTGAAGAAACTGTAGCTGAAGAAACTCCGGAAGTTGAAGTTTTAGAGGTTGAAGAAACTGTAGCTGACGAAGTTGAAGTTTTGGCAGAAGTTGAAGAAGAAGCTCCAGAAGCTGAAGAAGTTCTTGCAGATGAAGCAACTGACGAAGTTGAAGTTTTGGCAGAGGTTGAAGAAACTGTAGCTGACGAAGTTGAAGTTTCGGCAGAAGTTGAAGAAGAAGCTCCAGTAGCAGAAGTTGAAGTAGCTGAAGAAGCTCCTGCAGATGAAGCAACTGACGAAGTTGAAGTTTTGGCAGAAGTTGAAGAAACTCCTGCAGAAGAAGCAACTGACGAAGCTCCAGCTGACGAAAAGGCAGAATAATTTCTGTTAAATTATTAAAATAAATAACGTCATTGCAGATGTTTACCCATATGTTTTCTTTATTGAAAACTCAAAATGGTGCATCAGCAATGACGTTCCTATTTTGCCGCTATGAAGATTGAGGATTGTTTTTATATAGGCTATATCACCAAAACCAAGGGTTTAAAAGGTGAGGTACAGGTTTATTTTGAATACGATGAGCCAGTAAATCTTCCACTTAATTCTGTTTTTGCCGAGATCAATGGCAAGCTAGTACCATTCTTTATTTCAGCATATAAATTACAGAATAACCAGACCGGAAATTTCTACTTCGATGATATCGATACCATTGAAAAGGCGCAAACACTTATCCGAAAAAAGCTTTACTTACCTAATAGTTTAAAGCCTGTTAGAGAGGATGATGAATTTCTGATTACCGATCTTAAAGGTTTTATCGTGCACGATAAAACTGCTGGTGAGCTGGGTGAGATCATCGAAATTCATGAGTATCCACAGCAGTTTGTGGCAGTTGTTTCTTATAAATTTAAAGAGATCATGTTTCCTCTGAATGATGATTTAATTATAGAGATTGATGAGGGAAATGGAATCCTTAAAGTAGACCTTCCCGAGGGCCTGATCGATCTGTATCTGGAATCGTAAATATTTAAAGTAGATCCCTTTGAGCTAATTTTCTATTTTTATATAGAATTATGAATCCTAATATATCTTCTCTTTACGCCATTGCCAATAAACCGATCCGGAAAATTATTGGATTGATGTCAGGAACTTCGTTTGACGGGCTTGATATTGCCCTATGTGAA
>CAMDQV010000157.1 GCA_945906015.1 Pedobacter schmidteae
TCAGAGCTTGTTAAAACCTGCTGATCAAGGATCTTACTAAAGATACCTTCAATTTCAGCATCTGTATATTCTTCACAGTAAAGCTGCTCTAGGCCATGGTCAGAAACAGTACAACCATGCTGAGCAAAAAAATCATGCCTGCCTTTTAAAGCAGCTAAAAATTGATTGAAATTAGTTATTTGCTGCCCTGAAATTGCGCCAAGTTTTTTTATATAGGAATTTAACTCCGGAACATTATCTGCATTCATTGCCTTATCGGGTCTGAATGATGGCAAAACCTTTACTGAAAACCCATCAGCCTTGATTTTTTGATGAAATAAAAGATCATCAAGAGGGTCATCGGTTGTTCCAATACTTTCAACATTCATCTTTTGAATCAGTCTGCGAACAGAATATTCAGGAGTTTGAAGTTTAGCCGTACAGTCATCATAGATCTTTTTTGCAGTTGCTGGCGAAAGAATATCATACACATCAAAATACCGCTGTAGTTCCAAGTGTGTCCAATGATACAAGGGATTTCGTAAGGTATATGGAACGGTTTCAGCCCATTTTTCAAATTTTTCATAATCGCTTGCATCTCCTGTAATATATTTTTCAGGAATGCCATTGGCGCGCATGGCGCGCCATTTATAATGATCGCCATACAACCAGATTTGTGTCAAATTTTTGAAGTTTGAATCATCTGCGATCTGGTTTGGAGGCAGATGGCAATGATAATCTATGATTGGTAATTTTGCAGCAAAATTATGATAAAGTGTTTTTGCTGTGTTGGTTTCAAGTAAAAAGTCTTGATCTAAAAAAATTTTCATCTGCTTTGTAAATCTGATAAGGCTCATACATAAGTGCCAGATTCAGAAAAGCAATATCGTAAAATTTCTTTTGTGATATTAAATAATAAAAGAAGAATTTTTGTGCATCAAAGAGGCCCGATTAGACAAAAGAAGCTAGTAATTTTAATGAGGTAGTTTATTTTTTAACACACCATATAGATAAGTACCTACAAGCGCAAAAAAGAAAACTATTGCCATTGCCCAATATCCATAACCCACATTAACTACCATTGGTCCGGGGCAAGCTCCACTAAGCGCCCAGCCAAGTCCGAAAATACTGCCTCCTAAAAGATATCTACTTACTGACTTGTCTTTCGGACTAAACACGATCTGATTGCCCTGATAATCGCGAATTTTAAACTTCTTGATTAAAGCAACCCCGCTTACTCCCAATGTTACGGCTGTTCCAATAATTCCATACATGTGAAAGGCCTGAAAACGGAACATTTCCTGAATTCTAAACCACGAAACAGCTTCAGATTTGGTCATTACAATGCCAAAAACTATACCCAGTAAAAGGAATTTTATAAATTTCATCGATTAAAATAGTAAAGGCATAATTAAAAATGTCATAATCAATCCTCCAGCAAAAAAGCCTATTACGGCAATCAATGATGGTATTTGCAGATCAGACAAACCACTAATCGCATGCCCTGAAGTACAACCATTGGCATAACGGGAACCAAAACCAACCATAAGACCTCCAAAGGAAAGAATCATGAAACCTTTTAAGGAGAGCATGGCCTCTAAACTAAAGATTTCTGCTGGCTGTAAAGATTCGGGTGCGGCAATTCCAAGCTTGGATAGATCGTCAATAGTTGACTGTGCAATGTGCACTGGTATATCTGTAGAAAGAAATTGTTTAGTTAAAAACCCTCCTAAAATTGCACCTATAAGAAAGACCAGATTCCACATTTGGCTTTTCCAGTTGAAATCAAAAAATTTATTCGTTTTACCCAAACCTACAGCTGAGCAGATAGTTTTAAGATTTGACGAAAACCCGAATGACTGTCCAAAAAATATAAGGAAGAACATTATTGCAGCAATCATCGCTCCCGAAAACCACCAAGACCAAGGTTGTGTTAGCAATTCAATCATTTTTTATCGTTTATTAGAATGAAATAGGATAGACCAGCGTGGCACCCAATCCTAAAAGTATAAAAATAAGAATCAATAATGGCAAAGCAGAGCCAAGAGCTACCATTAAAATTGCCATTGCCTGTAAAAGCATAGCAAATGGATATTTGTTTTTTTCTAAGCCTTGCATATCACTCTAATTTAAGAATTAAAATCAGGGTATCTTAAACAAAACAAGGGGAAGCTGCTGGCCTCCATTGTTTTGTAGTATATAGGTGTATAGATAAGGATCGTAATTATGACTGCATGATTTTGCTTTGGCAAATAAAGTCCGTTGTTGGAACATTAGTACTGCTTATTGCTCCAAATCCTCCTGCTATTTCAGTAAAGTTTCTAAACCCGCGAGCTTGAAGGATCGATGCTGCCATCATGCTTCTGTATCCACCGGCACAATGTAAAAAGAAGTGCTCTTTAGGATTAACATCTTTTATCCAGTCATTAATATAGGCCAGAGGTCTGTTATAGGCATCTTCAACATGCTCAGCGGCATATTCACTTTCGCGTCTAACATCAACAACTTTGTCTGTACCAATTTTTACTTCATTGGCAAACTGTTCTGCAGTAATACGATCTACAATATCCGCCTCTTTTCCTGCTTCTAGCCAAGCCTTAAAACCACCTTTTAAATGACCAATAACATGATCAAATCCAACACGGCTTAAACGGGTAACCGTCTCTTCCTCTTTACCTTGATCTGTTACCAAGAGTATGGGCTGTTTTACATCTATGATCAGAGTGCCAACCCATGGCGCAAAATCGCCAGTTAAACCAATGTTTATAGATTGAGGAATAAATCCGCGGTAAAATAGTGTGTTATCTCGGGTATCTAGGATCAGGGCATCGGTAGATTCAGCTGCAAGTTCAAATTCATCAGCACTTAAGGCTTTCATTCCCTGACTAAGAACAGTCTCAAAACTTTCATATCCTTTTTTGTTCATGGCCACGTTTAATCCAAAATAGGCTGGTGGCGGAAGCAAGCCTTCTGTAACTGCTTTAATGAATGATTCTCTATCTGGCTGATTTAAAGCATAATTAACGCGCTTTTGATTTCCCAAAGAGTCGACTGTTTCTTTCATCATATTTTTACCGCAGGCACTACCAGCCCCATGAGCAGGATAAACGATCACATCATCAGCTAATGGCATAATCTTATTCAATAGGCTATCATAAAGTAAGCCGGCAAGCTCATCCTGCGTAATATGAGCAGCTTTCTGAGCAAGGTCAGGGCGACCAACATCGCCTAAAAATAGGGTGTCGCCACTAAAAATACAATGATCCTTACCCTGTTCATCCTTTAATAAAAAAGTAGTGCTTTCCATGGTATGGCCCGGAGTATGCAAAACCTGAATGATTATATCGCCAATCTTAAATTCCTGGCCATCAACTGCAGAGATACAATCAAATTCACAGGCAGCATTCGGACCATAAACAATCGGGGCACCAGTTTCTTTACTAAGATCTACATGCCCACTTACAAAATCAGCATGAAAATGCGTTTCAAAAATATATTTTAATTTAACCCCGTCTTTGCTGAGCCTGCTTAAATATGGCGCCACTTCACGTAGCGGGTCTATTATGGCAGCTTCGCCATTGCTAGTTATGTAATAAGCACCCTGTGCCAAACATCCGGTATAAATCTGTTCTATATTCATATTCATAAATTCTACACTACAAAAATCTGTATTTTTCTATCCTAAGTTTGTAACATTTGTTGCAATCAAAAAAGCCGGCAAAATTTGTATTGATTTCCATATTAATGCCCTCCACCTAAAAAAGAGGGAAAAAGCTCTTTGATAAAAATATAAACACCCATGATCAATACAAACCAGCCAAATGATTTTTTGAGTTTATCGCTAGTAATTTTCTTGGAAAGGAATATTCCAATAAAAATTCCGATACCTGCAAGACCGGTAAAGGTTCCAAGAAGTGACCAGTCAATAAGCTGGTCGCCCTGAAGATCACCTATAAATCCAATCAGAGATTTTGCAGCAATAATAAAGAGAGATGTTCCTACGGCAAGCTGCATTGGCATACGTGCTAAAATAACGAGCGCTGGAATGATCAAAAATCCACCACCAGCACCAACTAAACCGGTAAGCAAACCAACAACTGAGCCTTCTAATAAAATCAAGGGATAATTATAATGCAGGGGGTTATCTTCAGGTTCATCAGTCTCTTTTCCAGGCCTGATCATACTTACAGAGGCTAATATCATCACGATTGCAAAAAGAACCATGATACCAATCGGTTTTGTAATAACCAGAGATCCTATTGAAAATAATTGATCAGGAATTAAGGGTACCAACCACATTCGAGTGATATAAACAGCAGCTATGGATGGAATCCCAAAGATAAAAACTGTTTTAAAATCGGCTCTTTTTTGCATTGCACTTTGCAGGCCGCCAACCAAAGCAGTAAAACCCACAATAAATAATGAATAGGCTGTTGCTAATATCGGATTGACCCCCATTACATAAACCAGAATGGGCACAGTAAGAATAGAACCACCGCTACCAATCAGCCCAAGTGAAACACCAACAACTACCGCAAGAATGTAACCTAATATTTCCATAATGTTTTTTATCTCCCTACAAAGATCATACTAGCAAAAAGGAATTATTGTTACAAAAGTTACACTTAGAAAACATAAAATAATTGGCTAAAGAAATAGAAGAGAGAATTTTATTCAATTGAAATGCCAATTAAATTACCATTCCATATGTTATAGCTGTTATTAGGCCAAAAAAGACCTATCAGGCTCCTGAATATCAAATTATTTTTTGCCAGAAAAGCTAAGGCATGATCGTGCTCAATTGCACTCATTTCTGTGAAAACTTTGGCAACATTCGGGTCTTTTTCATTTTCTGTAAGGATCTTATACAGAAAGCCAGTATCCACCTCTGTTTGTATATTTTTTAAAGTGATCATACATAAAAGGGTTTACAGAGAGTTAGCAGAATTACAGGGGCAATTTAATTAAAATATACTAGCAAAGCCGTGTAATTGACTATGAAATATTCTTTTACGGGTAGTTTTAACGCAACCAAAAAAATGAAAATGACATGGAAATGAAAAGCAGTTTTGTAAAATAAAAGGTATCAATTTGATGAAAAATTAAATCAAAAACATATTTATTTTATCCTAGCCTAGCTTAAATATCGCTTAGGAATTTCTGCGCCTGCAACATAATTGAGCTTTCCAATTTTACACATTTGATAAATATTGATTCTGAAATCTGGACACGTACTTACAAAGCAATAGGCATCTGTTGGAGTAAAGCCGTATGAATTGATCAACCATTCCATCATAAAAACAGTTGCCTGATGAACTGCTTCTTCGAGCGGACGATAGGCATGTATAGCAATGATTGAATCTGGGGTTTCTATCCGTATTCCTGG
>CAMDQV010000158.1 GCA_945906015.1 Pedobacter schmidteae
AGCATGCTTAATTCTGATTTCCTTTAAAAAGTCTGAAAAAGTCTTATTTACACGTGATTTGAAATATCTACTAAACGAAGTTCGGGTCATATTGACTATTTCTGCAACATCATCTAAGCCAATGTGATTTTTATAATTTTTCATTACATATTCAAAAATTTTATTCAATCGGTTTGTCTCTGCTTCTGTATTTGAAGAAATTAAATGGTTATGTGTAACGTAATTACATTCATTAGATTTAGCTAGAACATCTAATATTTGAAGTAATTTAATTATACTTTCTATCCCCTTTAATTC
Organism: Pedobacter schmidteae; assembly: GCA_945906015.1. Taxonomy (GTDB): domain Bacteria; phylum Bacteroidota; class Bacteroidia; order Sphingobacteriales; family Sphingobacteriaceae; genus Daejeonella; species Daejeonella schmidteae_A. Next base: position 298 of record CAMDQV010000158.1, read on the forward strand.
AAGTAAATCATACATCATTTTACCGATCAGAACTTTGGTATTTCCACTTATTTCAAGTCCTCTAACCGATCTTTGGAAAAGTCTATTTATGCTTTCCATCTCTTCTTTTTGCAAGAGGGTTTCACCCATAAAATGATCATGAAAATATATTACAATTACTTTGGTAATCAACTGGCTTTCTTTTTCAAAATATTTATTATCGCTGCGCCAAACATGAGGAAGATTTGGCCCTGTCAATACCATATCCGAAGCATTAAATGATTTAATGCTATCACCTACAAAGCGTGTTCCTTCGCCCTGAATAACATAAGACAGTTGAAATTCTGGATGTAAGTGAAAAGTAGGATCAAAATGTGGCGCAACTATTTTTTTTATAATAAATGCTTTATGATCAGGAATAGCTGATTTTGGTATTATATGATGCATGATTTATAAATATTATCATTATAGAATCAAAAGATCTTAAATTAATGATACAATTTAATCATAATTAGGTAATATTTAGTAAGTTTTGATTTTAATAAATTGACTTTATAAGCCTATAAAATTGATGTTTTAGGCAATGCAAATTACCTTACAGAGAGGTGGATAACTTTCTGGATCATTGGTCAACATCATCATTATACATAAGCATTGGGGCGATTCTGACAAATTTAGGATCGCTTGCCTCAAAAAGCATCTGTGATGATATAAATCAGATTGCGGCGAAAGCCGCAATCTACCTACTCAAGCCCATGGGTTATGATCTGATAAAGTTGGATCCAGTGAAAGCTGGAACCTCATAAATTTTTAGGAAATTCTATTCTAAAGTTTTTAAGGGTACTAGTGATTAAGAATTAAATAATTTTTTATAAAATGCCAAACCATCAATGGCTAGTTCATCAGAGCTATTTGCCAATGGACGCCAAATACTGGCCGCTTTTGCAATTTCTTCTGAAACTGCACCAAATGTTTCAATAACTATTGCTTTATCATAGCCTATATCATCTAAGGCTTGTTTTATTCCTATCCAGTCAACATTTCCTGTTCCGGGTGTACCACGATCACTCTCATTAGCCTGGATATGGCAAAGTAATTCTTTACCAACTTTTCTGATGGTATCAGGAATACTTTTTTCTTCAATATTACAGTGAAATGTATCTAGAGAAACTTTAATATTCGGATGATTAACCTCCTTCACTAAGGATAAGGCTTGATCAGCAGTATTAATCATATCTGTTTCAAATCTGTTTAGTGGTTCAACACCAACGATTATGCCACAGTCGTCGGCAATCTTTGAGACTTTCAAAAGATTTTCAATACACCAATCTCTTTCTCTTTTCTTTTGATCATCAGAAATAAATCTAGTTTTCCCAACTGATGAGTATACAGGTCCACCAAATATTGGGCTTTCCATAAATTTGGCAATTTCAATACATTCCTTAATATATTGCAAGCCTTTTTCACGTATAATGGGGTCTGTATTCGAAATATCTCTTTCCGGACCAAATGCACCACTTATGGTTACTTGAAGTCCAGTTTGTTTTACTAAATTTTTCAACTTAGCCCAATCAACTAAATCTTTTTGTTCAACTGCAACTTCAATGATGTCGAATCCCATTTCCTTGATTTTATAAACTAAATCAAACGAATTTGTATTAAATGGGGATACCCATAAAAATGTACTTACTCCAAATAGCATAAATATTAGTGTAGATTTTTAAACATGAACAATGAAATCATTCAAATATTGGTATGCTTATTCTTTTACCATTATTCATTGCTGATTCATGAGCACAAATGCCGGCACAGGTATAATTTGCAGCAACATCAGCATCAACTGCAGAGTTTCTGCCTTCAATAATTGCATTTAAAAATTCTTGAACCAGATGGGGGTGAGATCCACCATGACCTGCACCTTGAAGAAAAGATACATGGTTAGGATCATCTATTTTTTCACGTCTTGTATAATGCGCTATCTCTGGTATTAGCATTTCATCAGTATCAGGGACATCTATTCTAAGTGCATTTTCGCCCCCATCAAATAGTACATGCTGCTCATCTTGTAATTGTTCCCACTCAAATGACATTTTAGTACCGTAAACATCATAACTTTCTCTATACTGTCTAACAACATCAAATAAAGAACGAGTTGCTTCTGCAACAACATCAGAATTTTTCAAAGTGAATGTAGCTGTTTCTACTGCGAATGGTGATCCATAGCGTTTGGCAAGGTCATCACTTAAACGACCTGAACCATGACAAACTACTGTATCAGCCTTTGTATTGTTAATCCTTAATAGTGGCGAAATGGCATGAGTTCCATTTAGCATAGGAGGAAATCCTTTCCAGTATTCTGCCCAACCTTCCATACTCATATCTTGTATGTGTGAACCCCTGACAAATTGTATCCTTCCAAGTTTGCCACTTTCAGCTAAGTGTAAACCATAAAGAAATTCTCTGGTATACAATGCTGTTTCCATCATCATATATACTTTATTTGCTTTTCTTTTTGCTTCAACAATTGCTTTACAATCTTCAATAGTCATAGCCATTGGTATGGTACAAGCAGTATGTTTATTAGCGTTCAAAGAAGCAATAGTCATTCTTGCGTGTTCTGGTACTGGAGTTACAATGTGTATAGCATCAACATCTTTTCTTTCTAAAATATCATCAAAATGCTCGAAGCATAGATTTTTATCTAAATTAAATTTTTTGGCAAGTTCTGTGATAGTTTCTTTATTTCTGGTGCAAATACCAACGGCCTTAATGTTTGGATGACTTTGGTAAATCTGAATAAATTCTTTACCAAAACCCATTCCTACAATAACTACCGTAATTTTTTTTTCGTTCATGACTATTTAATTTTTGGTAAATAATCCTAAATGTTTTATTTACCCAATTTTTGATGTTAACGTATTGCTCTATTGTATTTTTATTATTCATGTACAGAAATTTCTCCCAATTTCTGTACCTATGATATCAGTGTTTTATGAAAATTATAGTTATTTAGATACCCACTTAACTGCATTTTTCAAGATTAACTGATAGTTCACCATATTGTGCGCCTCTCCATCATGCCCAAGTGATATTCCTACAATTCTTGCTTTGGGATTATTAACTACAAATATGGATGGATAAATTTTTTCAGATCCAGCTAAATAATTAGCAGCTAAAACTTCCATTCCAGGCCCTTTTAGGTCAGGAATAAAATAATATCGTTCATCTTTTATAGTAAATTTTTGTTCAACTCCTTTTGTTACAGGATGGTTTGGATTTGTTATTTCTATTTGGAATTCACCATAGCGGTCATGACCTCTTGATCCACCACTTGTTAATTGTAAATTAAATTCAGACCAGTCCTTCCAGTTATACCAAAGTGCAGCATGTAAAAAAATTATACCCTTACCTTTAGTAGCAAATTCAAAAATAGATTGACGAGATAATACACTTTTAATCGGTTGATTATTACTCATTATCAACACATCATTCACTTTTAAGTATTCAGCAATGGAATCTGTATTTGTGGTATAGGTAACCTTACAAAGGCCATCTTGACTTAATGTTTTTACATCTGCATTTTTATACCATAGGTCAAAATTATGCGATGCACCACCTCCAACAAGTAAAACCTTGATACTCTTTGAGGATATCTTTTTTCCGGTTGATTTAATGCTACAAGATGATATTGAAACAGCCAATAACACGAATGCTAATTGGATTTTGATGTTAAAAATATATTTTGCCCTCATTTTTATTTGATTTTTTTAGTTGTGATTAACTAATTATTTAGTAACACGCATAATTCCATTCATTCCTCTCCAATGACCAGGGAACGTGCAAACAAAGGGATAGTCTCCTGGTTCTGTTGGCGCAATAAAAGTTAACTGAAAACTTTCTTCTGGATTTAATAATTTTATAGATTGAAGCACTTCCGGAATTGCTGGTATATAGCTTTTATTTGCTGCTTTAGGATCACTAAGCATCGCATCAGCCGCTGCACCTACTTTTTTTAAACTTTTAGGTTTGATTAGTAAAAAATTATGTTGCATGCCATCGGGATTTTCAAAATCAATAGTAACTTTTTGACCTGCTTTTACATTGATTAGTTTTTTGTCAAACTGCATCATATCAGGTATTACTTTGATGTTAATTATAATCGGCTTTAAAACGGCTCCGTTATCGGGAGTTTCTACCTTTTCAACCAGGGCTGAAGCTGCTTTTAATTCTATTGAAGCATTTTGTATTTCGCCTCTTAATGCAAAAACTGGTCCTTTTGGAATGGGTTCTTCATAATTACCAATTTTATCATTACCAGCTAAATCTTTTGCTATTCTAAGATTCTGTTTAATTGAGTTTTTAAACAAAGAAGGAGCATTCCCACTAGCAACTTTCTTATCTCCTATCATGATGCTTATTTCTCCATTTTGGCTTAGGCTAGCTAATACATCAAATTTTGTAGGAAGGGAATCCGTAGTGCTTGCAGCGTATGAAAAACCATCCATATTTACTCTAAAGGTTAATTTTCCATCTTGAATATATAATCCATAGCCATCTGACCTGCTACCTTGTGCAAGAATTACACCTTGCAAACTTGCACCTCTGGTGAAGATTGAAGCTTTAATAAAAATTTCCTTTCCCTTTACATTTGGCGAAGCTATTATTGGATTTCTTCTGTCAATTAAATAGATTTCTTGAGTTACTAATTTTGCAAGTTGCTCGCTGAACTTTAATTTATCATCATTAATTGATTTGTCAAAAGCTGGGCTGGCAGCAAGAAAACCGTCACGGTGGCTGATTGAAGCTGCAAAAAGTGCTTTTGCAATCCATTCATCTTTTTCATTTTCAGGATTAGTACTAGCTTCTTGTACTAATTTTCCTAATTCATTTGATGGCGGCAACGCTGCAATTGCAAGTATTACACTTTTTCTGACATTAAGATTTGCATCATTGATAAGCTTATTAGAAAGAATAGCGTCAGTAGCTAGTTGATTTGAAGGCAAAACTTCAATAGCGGCTTTTCTAACTCCAGCTGCTGGATGAAAAAATGCTTTTTTTACAACTTCCCAAGCCTCCAAATTTGAGCC
>CAMDQV010000159.1 GCA_945906015.1 Pedobacter schmidteae
GATTCTTCGCCAACAACTATTTCATTAATAAGATTTCTGGTGTCTGCAGAACCTTTTGGAAACCAAGGAATAGAAGTGCAGGTTAAATTATTTTGCAATGCCTTTAACAATGACATAAAGTCCCATACTGCAAAAATATGATAGTGCATAAAAATTTTCAAGTCGTCTAGGTCATTGATCATTGAATAAACCTTATGATTGACTATTTGTTGCCTTAATGGCTCAACTGCCTTTTTAATTTTCTCTAATTGTTCGTTCATATAGCTTGGTTTATTGTTGCGATTGCAATTCAATTAAGGTTTCAGAATGCAAGTATCCTGATTTGTATTGTTTCATTTGATAGTGAACTGCAAAAGGGACAGAAAAATGACATTAGTTAATTTTATGGAACAAAAAATGGAAGCTTAATAATTTAAATGTATTCTTTTAAACTAGTAACTAGGTTGATTAAAAAGGCTGAAATAATAAAGATATTTATGTGTAGTAACTTAGTTTATAGGTAATTAGTAAACAAAATTTCGATTAGCTAAATTGTTAGCTATCCAATTAGTTTCTCTATCCCTAATTTTTTAGCAAGCTCATTAAGATCTTTACAAACATCATCTATCAATGGGATGCCATTGAGCTTTCTTTCTTTTTCTGCGGCTACTTCAGGTTGACCCGGGATAATCACTTTTTGTTCTTCACTGATTGATTTGGCAGAGCTGAATCGATCAATCCAGTTATCGAGGTGCGACTTGAATTCGTCAATTGGCCTGAAACCATCAACACGCATAGCACCCAGAAAATGCCCGATCCCTTTTCCTACCGGATCAGTGGATGGTTCCATGAAAGCAACGAATGGAGGTACCCATGGGCCATAGTTTGCTCCAGAAAGTACTGCAGAAAGAATATCTACCGTTGCGCTAAGTCCAAAACCTTTATGACTGCCATGATCTCTATCACTACCCAATGGAAGGAGGGAGCCTCCTTTTTTTAATTCATGCGGATCAACCGATGGGTTTCCATTGGCATCCTGAATCCAGCCTTCAGTTACAGGTTTCCCCATACGCTGTGCAATTTCTAGTTTACCGTTGGCAGCAGCAGAAGTTGCCATGTCTACAATTACCGGAGGATATTTTCCTGCTGGAAAAGCATAACACATGGGGTTAGTGCCTAATAAACGTTCATTAGCGAAAGTTGGGGCAACTAGCGGACTCGCATTTGTCATGGCAAAGCCGATCATGTCTTTTTCAACAGCCATCATGGTGTGATAGGCTGCAATACCAAAATGATTCGAATTTCTGACTGAAACCCAGCCCGAACCATATTTTTCTGCTTTTTCAATGGCTACTTTCATTGCAAAAGGAGCAACCACTAGGCCCAGCCCTGCATCGCCGTCGACTGTAGCAGTAGTTGGCGTTTCATGCACAATTCTAATATCAGGCTTCGCATTGATGCGGCCTTTCTCCCATAAACGTACATACCCAGTAAGCCTGGCAACGCCATGTGAGTCAATTCCTCGTAGGTCTGATTTGATGAGTACATCTGCTGCCAGCATTGCATGCTCTGCAGAACAGCCCATCCCAATAAAAATAGATCTTGTGAAATCTCTTAGCTTACTTTCTGTAAAGGTATGGTAGGTCATTTATCTTTTTCTACTCCTCTAAGATCGTGAATTTTAGATCTAAAGGCTTGAAATTTTCAATCAGTGTTTGAATAAAGCCTTTCCCTTGCTTTACATAGAACAAACCAAAATTTTCGGAACGTTCCTGAAGCTCTCCATTTGGGAAAAGTTTTGTTTTTACCTGTTCAATCTGCGATAAGGCATCCGCAAAATTTCTTTTCTCGGCCTTCATTAGCTTGATCTCCAGATTTTTAATTGCCCGATGTAATCTAGCTTTTATAGCTTCTGAACTTGGACTCAGGCTCGGGTCAATTTTATACGTGCGGAGTTTGATCTTTTCAAAGATCGAAATGAGCTCTTGCCATTCATCATGGAGGTTTAGCGAATGTTCAGTATGGTTTAAAATCCATTCTTTCTTCAGATCCTCCACATTTTTAAAAATGTCTTTTATATGGAGGTCAAGTCGGTTGAGTTTGTTTTCCAGGTTAAGAGAGCTGAACATGGCAGAATTTCTTACTAGTAAAATTGGAAAATCGACCCCATAATAATCAAAGTTCTGCTTTAGCTGCAGCCAGTAAATTATTTCTGCACCTCCGCCAATATAAGCTAGATTGGGTAAGATCACTTCCTGGTATATTGGACGCATCACTACATTCGGACTAAAGCGTTCCGGATGTTCATTGATCTCGTGTACGAGCTTTTTTTGGTTAAAGCTGATCTCTGTATTCAGGATATGATATCTCCCATTTTCAAAAATAATTCGTTCTCTTAATCCATCAAGCAGGTAAAAAAAGTTGATTTCTCTTGGGTTTACTTGTGCCTCAATCCCAACCTTGGCTAGGTTATCATTTGCTTCACAAATATTTTTGAAGCTGTTCTGCTGGATGATATCATCGGTAATTATAGATGAGAATTGTTTTTTAAAACGTCTATCATCAGCATCCAGGATGAGTAATCCATACTCTTCAAACAGTGCATTGACAAGGTATCGGCTCGAATCTGCTAGGTTTTCATGCTCAGTATAGGCTTTATAGATCAGATCACTCAAAAATGCTGCATGTTCAGAAATTCCAAGAATACGTTGGTATTCTTTTATTGCGTTCTCCATGCCTGCGGTTTGTAACCTTCCGGTTGCACCTGCAGCTTCATGTTCCCAGCTGATCTTTTTACCTGAAATATAAGTATGATTGATCTCGGCAAAGTCATTGTCTTCAGTTGCCATCCAGTAAACGGGTACGAAATCTTTATCAGGAAAATTGTTTTTTAATTCTTTTGCCAGGTTGATGGCAGTTACGATTTTAAAAATGAAGTAAAGCGGACCCGTAAACAGGTTTAATTGATGGCCAGTACAAACAGTAAAGGTATTGTTGTTAACAAGGAGATCAATATTTTGCTGAACGGAGCTATGTACAGGGCATCCAATTCTTGAGTATTGCTCTGTTAATACCTCAGCAAGTATTCTTCTATCGGCAATCGTTTTTTTTCTATTTATTAAATTTCTGAAACCTTGCATGTCGGCTCTTTCAGAACTGAAGGGTGCTAATTCCGGATCATTGGCCAGAAAGCGTATCAGGCCTTCCGAAAAACTACGGGTTTCACTGTAATCAATATATGTTGCCTTCATGTTGAACTAAATTAGAGGAATTTACTGAATTCCTCTGCACAGATCTATATTTTGACGATCTGACCATACAGATCGAAATCTTCTGCTCGGTCTATTTTAACCTGAACAAAAGTCCCGGGTGTTGCATAACTGATGCGTGCATCAATTAAAACTTCATTATCAACTTCAGGCGAATCAAATTCAGTACGGCCGGTCAGGTAATTGCCTTCTTTTTTGTCGATAAGTACTTTAAAGTGCTTTCCAACCTTATCCTGATTGATGTTGAAAGATATTTCCTGCTGAATATTCATGATATCTTCAACACGTTGTTGTTTTATTTCTTCTGGTACATCGTCGATTAGAAGATGGGCATGTGTTTTTTCTTCATGCGAATACGTGAAACATCCAAGACGATCAAAGCGACTTTCAGATACCCATTCTTTCATTTCTTCAAAATCTCGCTCCGTTTCTCCAGGATATCCGCAGATCAATGTAGTACGCAAAGCAATGTCAGGCACTTTATTGCGAATCGAATTCACAAGATCAATGGTTTTTTGTCTGGTAATTCCGCGACGCATAGAGTTCAGCATCGTATCGCTGATATGCTGTAAAGGCATATCCAGATAATTGCAGATGTTGCTGCGCTCGTTCATTACATCCAGAATATCCATTGGGAAGCCAGAAGGGTAGGCATATTGTAAGCGGATCCATTCTATGCCATCTACATCAGACAGCTTACGCAGCAAATCAGCAAGATTCCTTTTATTATAAAGATCTAATCCGTAATAGGTAAGATCCTGGGCAATAAGGATCAATTCTTTAGTGCCGTTTTTAGCAAGATATTTAGCTTCTTTAACCAGATCATTTATTGGTTTAGAAACGTGTTTCCCTCTCATCAAAGGGATCGCACAAAATGAACAGGGTCGGTTGCAGCCTTCTGCGATTTTAAAATAAGAAAAATGTGCAGGGGTGGTTAATAATCGTTCGCCTACTAGTTCATGTTTATAGTCAGCTCCAATAGAACTTAAGAGGTTTTGCAGGTCATTGGTTCCGAAAAAAGAATCTACATTTTTTATTTCAGCTTCAAGCTCAGGCTTGTAACGCTCAGAAAGGCAACCGGTTACAATAACTTTCCCTACTTTTCCTTGATCTTTTAACTCGCTGTATTGTAATATGGTATCGATTGATTCCTGTTTTGCATTGTCAATAAATCCACAGGTATTGATTACAATAATATCATCTTTATGAAGCTTTTGGTCTTCATGAACAACATCTATCTGATTGCCTCGTAACTGTCCCATCAACACTTCTGAGTCGTGAATATTCTTTGAGCATCCAAGTGTAATCACATTTACTCTTGGTTTAACCCTGCTAACCTCTTTGCTGCTTTTTGTCTTCATTATTCTATTCCCTGTTTATTTAAATAGGGAGTCAACAAACTCTTTTTTATTAAATAGTTGAAGATGTTCTATGCCTTCACCTACACCGATGTATTTCACCGGAATTTTAAACTGATCTGATATTCCGATCACTACCCCGCCTTTTGCGGTGCCATCCAATTTTGTAAGAGCAAGTGCATTGACCTCAGTTGCCTGAGTAAACTGCTTGCATTGTTCAATTGCATTTTGGCCAGTAGAGGCATCCAGCACAAGTAAAATTTCATGAGGAGCCCCCGGAACAACTTTTTGCATGACCTGTTTAATTTTAGTTAGCTCATTCATTAAAGCAATCTTATTGTGTAAACGTCCGGCAGTATCAATAATTGCAACATCATCACCATTGGCAACGGCAGATTGCAAGGTGTCAAACGCCACAGAAGCAGGGTCTGAACCCATTGGCTGAGCAACTATACGAACGTTCACCCGTTCTGCCCAAAGCTTTAGCTGATCTACTGCGGCTGCTCTGAACGTATCTGCAGCTCCCAAAACTACTTTGTTTCCTGCAATTTTCAGTTTATGTGCAAGTTTTCCGATTGTGGTGGTTTTGCCTACCCCATTAACACCCACAACCATAATCACATAAGGCTTATGGTCGCCGTATTCAAAATTTCTGAAATCATTGCTATTATTTTCTGAAAGCAGGCTTTGTATCTCTGAACGAAGAATCTCATTCAGCTCGGAGGTGTTGATATATTTATCACGTGCAACAC
>CAMDQV010000160.1 GCA_945906015.1 Pedobacter schmidteae
AAAAAATATCCCAAAGTCAATTTTATTGGACATGCCCAAACCTGGTGGGCAGATATTGATAAGGAACATTCAGATCCTAATATTCTATACCCAAAAGGAAAGATTACTGCCGGAGGATTAACGGATCGTCTTTTAACTGAATATCCAAATCTGTATGCTGATTTCTCTGCAGGTTCTGGTCTGGGTTCTTTGACCAGAGATGAAGATCATGCCAGGGCTTTTTTGGAAAGACATCAGGATAAATTACTATTTGGTAGCGATTGTTCAGATAAAGTAGGTACAGGTAATTCTTGTTTAGGAGCCAATATAATCAAGGCAATTCGTCAATTATCGCCTTCAAAAGCAATAGAAAGAAAGGTTTTGCATGATAATGCCAAGAAGTTATTTAAAATTAATTAAGAACATATTTTTAAAATCCATCCTATGAAAATTACTTTATTAAGTTTAACTTTTTCACTGATTATACTTTCTGGTATGTATTCTTTAGCACAAAATAATTCAATTAATTATAATTGGAAGGCTGGTGTTTCAAGTGTTAAAATCACACCATCAGAAGCAATGCCAATGGCTGGTTTTGCCTCCCGCACACATTCTTCAGAAGGAATGCTTCATGATATTTGGGCTAAGGCTTTGATAATCGAAGATTCAAAAGGTAAAAGAGCAGTGATGGTCAGCAGTGATCTATTAGGTTTTCCAAAAGTTATGTCCGATCCGATAAGAGATCGGATCAAAACACAATTTGGACTTGGCAGAGATCAGATTCTATTAAACAGTTCACATACCCATTCAGGCCCGGTTATTGGGGATGCATTAACCGATGTATATCTTCTTGATAATCAGCAAGTAGCAAGTGTGATTAACTATTCTAAGATCCTTGAAAATCAAATCGTTAAACTGGTTGGTGATGCCATAAAAAATATGGAACCCGTTGAACTATATTCTCAAAATGGAGTTACTCGTTTCCAAGTTAACCGCAGGAACAATAATGCCAATCTACTAACCCAACTTACTGAATTGCAGGGCCCGAATGATTTTGCGGTTCCAGTACTTAAAGCAGTGACTGCAAAGGGCGACCTTAAAGCAATAGCTTTTGGTTATGCTTGTCATCCAACAGTTTTGAGCGGTTATGATTGGTCAGGCGATTATCCTGGATTTGCACAAATAGAATTAGAAAAAGATCATCCGGGCACCACAGCCTTGTTTTTTCAGAGCTCAGGTGCCGACCAAAATCCATTACCTAGACATACAGTGCCTTTGGCCAAACAATATGGAAGAGAACTTGCAGTAGCTGTTGACCGGGTTTTGGAAGAAGACATGCGTAAACTACCTTCAAATTTGATTACAAGTTATTCAGAACTAGACTTACCATTGGCGGCAAACCCAACAGAGGCAGAATTAACTAAAATTATCAATAATCCTGCTGTTGCAGCTTATCAAAAAAGATGGGCTCAACGATTTTTAACTAAAATAAAAGCTGGAGAAAAATTAATAACTTCTTATCCTTATCCAGTGCAGGTATGGTCAATCGGAAATTTACCATTAGTGAGTTTGGGTGGTGAACTTTTGGTTGAATATGGTATTAAGATCAAACAAATGCTGGGCGAAGATACTTTTGTGTATGGCTATTCAAACGATGTGATGTCTTATGTACCATCTTCAACAGTTTTGAAAGAAGGTGGATACGAAGGTGAAGCGGCACATACGGTGTATGGTTTGCCCTCAAAATGGCAGGTAGGAGTTGAAAGTCGTATCTTAAATGAGGTACTAAAACTCGCTGAAAAAAACGGTCAGATTAAAAAATCTTACTAATTGATTTTGAAAATTATTAAATTTTTCAAATCAATCAGCGTAAAAACTAGTGCTCGAATAGCTATTCGAACTAAAATTAATAAAATATATACGTGTACATGAACGCTAAAGTTAAATGACAAAATTTTTAATATTAGTTACTTTGATTACTATTTCTTTTGGTGTTCATGCAGATGTTGAACTAAATGATCTGCCAAATAAACCTAAAAGGGTATGGTACAGTCTTTTTGATGGCAAATCTCTCAAAGGATGGCACCTTTTTAATACTACAAGCGAAATTAAAACCTGGAAAATTGAAGAGGGCTCGCTAGTATGTCTTGGAGGTAAGGGGCCAAGCGGTTCAGGCGATATATTTACTGACCAAACCTATGCTGATTTTGAATTAAGATGGGAGTGGAAAGTGAATAAAGGAAGTAATTCTGGCATATTTTATCATGTTATTGAAGATCCTAAATACAAAAGAGCTATTGAGACTGCTCCAGAATACCAAATTATTGATGATATTAATTATCCTGCAAAGCTTGAAGATTCACAGAAATCGGGTGCTAATTATGGCATGCATACTCCCGCTCAAAGCAAGCAGTTAAAGCCAATCGGTGAGTGGAATACCAGTAGATTAATTTTTAAGAAAGGTCGAGTAGAACATTGGCTGAATGATATCAGAATAGTTAATTTTAGGGCTTGGAATAAAGATTGGACCAAAAGAAAAACAGAAGGAAAATGGAAAGATTATCCTGATTATGGACTATCAAAAGTAGGCCGTATCGGATTACAAGATCATGGAAACAAAGCCTATTTTAAGAATATAGAAATTCGTGAATTATAACATCAAAATAATGTACCAAATAAAAGCCTCCTTTCTTAAAACTACGATTCTTATTTTTAGTTTAACCATTCTTTTATTTTCATTCAATAGTTGTCAAAATATACCTCATGAAATGAAAGAGAATGATCAAAAGGTACGTATCATAACACTCGACCCCGGGCATTTTCATGCTGCCTTATTGCAAAAGTCGATGTATGCTGGTATAGATTCTGTGGTACATGTTTATGCACCTGATGGCTCTGAACTTGAAAACCATCTAAAACTGGTTGGTAGTTATAATGCTCGGGCAGAAAATCCTACCACTTGGAAACATGAAATCTATAAAGGCCCTGATTACCTCGAAAAGATGTTCAATGAAAAGGCCGGTAATGTGGTCATCCTATCCGGAAATAATAAAAGTAAGAGCTCCTATATCAGTAGATCAATTGATTCTGGTTTAAATGTACTTGCTGATAAACCTTTGGCCATAGATCAGGAAGGTTTTAACTCTCTTGAAAAAGCATTTACACTTTCTAAAAATAAAAAGGCGCTTTTATACGATATAATGACCGAACGTTTCAATATTTATTATGTACTTCAACGTGCGCTTAGTCAAGACACTTTATTTTTCGGTCAATTAGAAAAAGGAACACTTGATAATCCTGCAGTTATGCAGGAGAGTGTGCACCATTTTTATAAGAATGTTTCTGGGAAACCTTTGGTCAGACCGGCATGGTTCTTTGATATTGAGCAGGAGGGTCGCGGGCTTGTAGATATTACCACCCATATGGTAGATCTGATTCAGTGGACTTCCTTTCCTGATGTTACTCTCGATTACAAAACTGATGTTAAAATGATCTCTGCAAAGGAATGGCCAACTTCACTTAGTTTGGGACAGTTTAAAAAGTCAACGCTGAAAGATAATTATCCTGATTATTTATCAAAATATGTAAAAAACGGAACCCTGAATGTGATGTCGAATGGTGAAATGAATTATACCTTAAAGAATGTTCATGCTAGGGTTGGAATTAAATGGAACTATGAGGCTCCAGAAGGAACAGGTGATACTCATTTTGCCAAAATGTGTGGAACCAAAGCTAATATACTGATCAAGCAAGGTAAAGAACAAAATTATAAACCTGTAGTTTATCTTGAAATTTCAAAGTTAGCCTCAGTAAATTACCTTCAAGCGGCTATTGCCCGTTTGCAAAGTAAATTTCCAGGTGTATCGATAGTTAAAGCTGGAAATTTATGGGAATTACTTATTCCTGAGCAATATAAGGTTCCACATGAGGAGCATTTTGCTGAAGTTGTAAAAAACTATCTTGGGTATTTAAAAATTGGTGAACTTCCCAGATGGGAGATTCCTAATATGCTCGCAAAATATTATACGACCACCCAGGCTGCGGCTATGGCAAAAAGCAAATAATTACTAATTTTTTAATATTAAAATCCTAAAATGACTGAATTAGAAGCATTAGAACAAGAATTATTGAAACCATCAGAAGCTTTAATTTCTGATATAAGTAAAATTGAGGGTGATATAATTCTTTTAGGTGTTGGAGGTAAAATGGGTCCCAGTATGGCTAAATTAGCTAGAAAGGCAATTGTTCGTGCTGGGATTGATAAACGTATCATTGGAATCTCCAGATTTTCTGAAGCAGGAACGCGTCAAGAACTTGAAGCAGATGGAATTGAAACAATTTCTGCAGATCTGCTTAATGAGAAAGATCTAGCCGCTTTACCTGAGGCAAAAAACATCATTTATTTGGCAGGTACTAAATTTGGAACTACTGGTAAAGAACCTTTTACTTGGGCAATGAATTCATACCTTCCTGGCCGTGTAGCTGAGCGTTATAAAAACTCACGAATTGTAGCATTCTCTACCGGAAATATTTATCCATTTACTCCGATAAGCTCTGGTGGATTATCTGAAGAGCATCTTCCTGCCCCTGTTGGTGAATATGGTCAGTCATGCCTGGGTAGAGAACGTGTTTTCCAATATTTTTCAGAAAGGTATACTATTCCAACGCTTATCTACAGACTTAATTATGCAATCGACCTTCGTTATGGAGTAATGCTCGAAATTGCCAAATCTGTAAATGAGGGAAGATCTATAGATCTTACAACGGGCAATGTGAATGTGATCTGGCAAGGAGATGCCAATGAAATTGCCATCCGTTCCTTATTACATTGTGATGTTCCAGCAACTATTTTAAATGTGACAGGCCCAGAGACTTTATCTTTAAAATGGTTGGCAGAACAATTTGGAATATTGCTTGGAAAAGAACCATTATTTGAAAACGAAGTTCAGCCTACTGCTTTATTAAGTAATGCATCAAAAGCACACAAACTTTTTGGATATCCTAGGGTAACTGTTCGCGATATGATTGAAATGACTGTTGCATGGCTTCATGCTGGTGGAAAAACTATTAATAAGCCAACGCATTTTCAGGAGCGAAAAGGCCAGTTTTAGGATTAAAGATTTTTTTAGATTATAAATATGTCAGCAAAAACATTGGATCCTGTACTGAAAAGCGTATTGCATCATGGAACAGTTATTCCGGCAATTCCACTGGCTCTTAATTCATTGCGACAGTTCGATGAAAATCGGCAGCGGAGGCTTGCGCGGTATTACCTGGCAACAGGTGCCGGAGGGCTTGCTGTTGCAGTTCATTCCACCCAATTTGAAATTAGAGATCCTAAAATTAATTTATTTGAAACCGTTTTAAGGGTTGTAT
>CAMDQV010000161.1 GCA_945906015.1 Pedobacter schmidteae
TCAGTTTGGGTACGCTAGTCAGACAACAGACAACAGACAACAGGCAACAGACAACACATTTCAGTTACGCTAGTCAGGCAACAGACAACAGATAACAGACAACACATTTCAGTTACGCTAGTCAGGCAACAGACAACACATTTCAGTTACGCTAGTCAGACAACAGACAACAGATAACAGACAACACATTTCAGTTACGCTAGTCATACCTCCTACCTCATAAAAATAAATCTATAAAAAAAAGGCCCTCTCAGGCCTCAATTTCTATTCTTCAACAACTTCACTGTGGGTGTATACTACCTCTTCTTTCTCTTCTTTGAAATATCTTTTTTGATACAATAAAATCATGATCACTCCAATGGAGATCGCAGAGTCGGCTAGGTTAAATACGGGTCTGAAGAAAATAAGCTCTTGTCCGCCCCAAAATGGAAACCATGAAGGGTATGCCCCTTGGATTATGGGAACGTAGAACATGTCAACTACTTTACCATAGAACAGACTGGAATATCCACCCTCAACAGGAAATAATTTTGCGGGTTCATAATAAGAACTTTCGCTAAATAGTAATCCATAAAAGGTTGAATCAATGATATTTCCCATTGCACCAGCAAAGATGAGTGATAAATTCATGATCAGTCCGCGGTGGTATTTACGTTTGATCATATATACCAATCCGTATCCTATTCCTAACACGGCCACAATCCGGAATAAGGTTAATACAAGTTTGCCGGTTTCGCCGCCAAACTCCATGCCGAATGCCATTCCATTATTTTCAGTGAAATGAATGATGGCCCAGTCGCCAATGATCTTATAGTCTTGCCCTAAGGACATGTTCAGCTTGATCCAGAATTTTAAAACCTGGTCAGCTATTAATATGAAGAAAATTGCAAAAAATGGCTTAGTATAAGCTTTCATTTAGGCCTGTTTCAGTTTAGCTTCCATACTTAGAGTTGCATGAGGAACTGCACGCAAACGTTCTTGAGGTATTAATTTTCCGGTTTCTCTGCATATCCCGTAGGTCTTATTTTCAATACGCACCAATGCATTCTCTAGGTTATCTATGAATTTGCGCTGACGGGCGGCCAGCTGATTGATTGATTCCTTTTCAAGTGTAGCTGATCCATCTTCAAGAGTCTTATAAGTTCCTGCTGTATCATCAGTTCCGTTCATATTTGGGTTACTTAATGATTGGCTTAAAGCAGCTAATTCTTCTCTTGAACTACGTAATTTATCGGTAATAAGGCTTTTGAATTCCTGCAATTCTGCATCGGAATATCTTGTTTTCACGTTCTTATCCATTTCTATCCTTTATTTATTAGTATCATTAAATTATGCTCATCAATACTTACCATTTCTCCTTCATTTAGTTCATTTACAAGCTCTAATGAATCGGCTAGGATTTCGGCGCAAATATATGATAAATTATTTTTCAGGGCTTCCGAAATATACGGATGGTCTTTAACCTGTACCCTAATCTTATCTGTAACCTCAAAACCCTGATCTTTTCTCATGTTCTGGATGCGGTTAACTAGCTCTCTTGAAATTCCCTCCAGCTTTAAATCTTCGGTAATGGTAATATCCAATGCTACTGTTAACGCTCCAAGATTTGTAACCTGCCATCCTGGAACATCTTCAGCTAGTATTTCTACATCTTCAACAAGAATCTGATACGAAGTGCCGCGTAACTCTATTTTGCCCTCGTTTTCAAACCGGCTGATTTCCTGTTGGGTTAAGGTGTTTAAAGCTTCTGCCACAATTTTCATATCCTTACCAACTTTCGGTCCTAAAGCTTTAAAATTTGGCTTTATTTTTTTGCTGATGATGCCAGATGTATCTGTAATGTACTCAATATCCTTAATGTTTGTTTCTGAAAGGATCAGATCTTTTATTTTTTCAACCCTTGCTTTAAAAGTTTTATCCAGAACTGGTATAAGTGCCTTGCCCAATGGCTGTCTTACATTGATACCAACTTTCTTTCGCAGAGAAAGTATTAGTGAAGAAATATCTTGAGCAAGCCCCATGCGTTCTTCCAGGGCTTTGTCTACCAAGCCTTCATTGTATTCCGGAAAATCGGCCAAGTGTACAGAAAGTGCTTGTTCTTTACCTGTAGAATTGTTCAGGTCAATGAATAAACGATCACTGAAAAATGGCGCAACCGGTGACATAAGCTTTGCAATGGTATTCAAGCACGTGTAAAGTGTCTGGTAAGCTGAGATCTTATCTTCAGAATATTCACCTTTCCAGAAACGGCGACGGCATAAGCGAACATACCAGTTGCTCAGGTGCTCATCCACAAAGTTCTGGATAGCACGTGTAGCGCGGGTTGGTTCAAAGTCGGCGTAGTATTTATCCACTTCCAGACTTAATGAATTTAATAATGAAATAATCCAGCGATCAATTTCCGGGCGGTCTTTAATATTCTCTTCTTGATAACTAAAGCCGTCTATATTCGCATACAGCACGAAAAACGCATAGGTATTATGCAATGTTCCAAAGAACTTGCGGCGTACCTCATCAATTCCTTCGATATTGAATTTTAAATTATCCCATGGTGATGCATTGCTGATCATGTACCAGCGTGTAGGATCTGCGCCGTATTTTTCAATGGTTTCAAATGGATCAACCGCATTACCCAAGCGTTTCGACATTTTATTGCCGCTCTTGTCCAATACCAGTCCGTTGGACACCACATTTTTAAAGGAAACGCTATCATTGAGCATTACACCAATGGCATGCAGGGTAAAAAACCATCCGCGAGTTTGATCTACTCCTTCGGCAATAAAGTCGGCAGGATATATTGATCCAGCTTCCGAATCAGATCCTGAATGTGTGTTCCAATAGGCTAAAAAATCTTTCGTACTGATGTTCCCGTTTTTCCCTTCTTTGGTTGGGGGAAGCCCCCATTGCGCATAAGGCATAGCACCTGAATCGAACCAGACATCAATGAGGTCGGGTTCACGAAACATTTTTTTGCCGGATAAAGAAAGTAGCACCACATCATCCACAAAAGGGCGATGCATATCATTAATCACAAATGTAGGATCCATAAAGCCAGCATCTGCAGACTTCTTGATCTCTGCTCTCAATTCATTGACAGATCCGATACATTTTTCTTCCGAACCATCTTGAGTACGCCAGATTGGCAAAGGAGTGCCCCAGTATCGTGATCTGGATAAATTCCAGTCGACCAGATTTTCTAGCCAGTTTCCAAAACGACCGGTACCCGTTGATTCAGGCTTCCAGTTGATGGTTTTATTCAGTGCAACCAGGCGTTCTTTAACAGCAGTAGTTTTGATAAACCAGCTATCCAGCGGATAATATAAAACAGGTTTATCTGTTCTCCAGCAATGCGGGTAACTGTGCTCGTATTTCTTAACATCAAAGGCTTTGTTCTCTTCCTTTAATTTGATGGCGATTAAAACATCTGTAGGCCTGAAATCAGGATCTTTACGTTCTTCATCACTATAATATTCTTCTTTTACGTATTTCCCGGCAAAGTCGCTGACCTCCAGAACAAATTTTCCCTTCCTATCAACCAGCGGGAATTCGTTTCCTTTTTCATCCCTGATCATAACCGATGGCACATTGTTTTCGCGGCAGGCCCTGAAATCGTCGGCGCCAAAAACAGAAGCGGTATGTACGATACCTGTACCATCTTCTGTGGTTACAAAATCGGCAGGAATAACGCGGAATGCATTCTTTTCAAGATCATCATTCGTTACATAGGGCATTAGCTGATGGTAATGCAGATCAATAAGGTCTGAACCTTTGAATTCTGCTTCCATCTGCCAAGGAATCAGTTTATCGCCTTCTTTGTACTCTGAAAACTGAATAGTTTTTGCCTCTTCTTTAAAATATTTTGAAACAAGATCCTTTGCTAGAACCACACTCAAGGGCCTGAAAGTATACGGATTAAATGTTTTAATTTTTACATAGTTGATGGATGTACCTACAGCCAGCGCACAGTTGGATGGTAAGGTCCATGGCGTAGTGGTCCAGGCCAGAATGGTGGTATCTTCTGTTTCCTTATCAAAAAGAACCTGCATTAATGGATGGTTCTGATCCTTTTTGATGTGGAACTGGGCAACAATAGAGGTGTCTTTTAGCATTTTATAGGTCCCGGGCTGATTCAGCTCATGTGAGCTTAATCCGGTTCCTGCTGCAGGAGAAAAAGGCTGAACAGTGTATCCTTTGTATAAAAGGCCTTTTTCATGAAACTGCTTCAAAATCCACCATAGGGTTTCTATATAATCATTTTCATAGGTGATATATGGATTTTCTAGGTCAACCCAATAGCCCATTTTCTCGGTCAGGTCATTCCATACATCGGTATATTTCATAACCTCGGTACGGCAGGCAGCATTATATTCTTCAACGGTAATACTTTTACCGATATCATCTTTGGTAATGCCCAGCTTCTTTTCTACAGCCAGTTCAATGGGAAGCCCATGCGTATCCCATCCTCCTTTACGTTTTACTCGAAAGCCTTTGAGGGTTTTATAGCGACAAAAAATATCCTTGATGGAGCGGGCCATAACATGATGTATTCCCGGCATCCCGTTTGCGGATGGCGGCCCCTCATAAAATATATAAGGTTTAGAAGCAGGCCGGTTAGAAATACTTTTTTCAAATACCTGGTTTTTTTTCCAGTATTCTAATATCTCTTTTCCGGTTTTTGATAAATCAAGTTGCTTATATTCTTTGTACATCAGTGCTTTTAACTCCCAAATTTAAGGATGCAAAGTTAAGAATTTTAAGTCTTATAATGCAGTTTTTTGGAATCATTCATCCGCGAAATTTTGGCAAATAAGCAAGGCACGTATTATGTGTAAGCTAACGTGTTAGTTTTTAAATTATGAGAAATAAATATTTGCGCCTTGGCATCTGGCTGATATTTTTAGGGGTGGCCTTAATTCTATTAGGATATTACCTAATGGGAGTGGAGATATACAAGTATGGCTGGGCTATGGTCAATGGTACCCTTGCATTTGGTTTTGGCTTTTTATCGGTAATTTATAGCTTGATACGTAAAATGGACTGGAAAGCTATTTTGAGGGAACGGGCAGAGGATGCAGAGGGGGATTAGGGTGAGTATTGATTGTATTGGTGGTTTCTATGACGAACAACTTAACGTCATTTCGAAAACCTAAAAACTAGTTTGTCAAATAAAATAATTGGCACAAGGTGGAGAAATCTGTTCACCAAAGCGTATTATTTCAATCGGAATTCTCTTTCTACTCAACAAATTTCTCCACGCATTAAAGACTTTGCAATATTAAATATAATGCCTGCGTGTTCGAAATGACGGCAGCGTGTCGTGTGTGCTTAACTCTACCTCAA
>CAMDQV010000162.1 GCA_945906015.1 Pedobacter schmidteae
TTCAATATAGCATTCAACCTCTTTACTAGTTTTGGATACTTTGAAACAGAAAAAGAACATTTAAACGCACTCAGAGCATTCAATAAATCGTTGAAGAGATCAGGCATATTAGTCTTAGATTATTTTAACAGCGAAAAAATTGTACAAAATCTGGCCCATCAGGAAGTAAAACAGGTAGATGGAATAGAGTTTTATATCACTAAGAAAGTAGCAAATGGAAATATCATAAAAAGTATTTCTTTTAAACATAAGAGTAAAGATTTTTCATTTAAGGAAGAAGTAAAGGCTTTCAGCAAAAGTGATTTTGAAAGAATGTTTGAAAAAAGTGGATTCAAGGTATTAAAGCACTTTGGTGATTATGCATTAAATCCATTCAATGAAATCAAATCTGACCGTTTAATTTTTATTTGCCAAAAAGCCGATGCTTGAACAATTAATTCAGTTTGATCAGAACCTATTTTTTACCATTAACCATGGTTTAAGCAATTCATTTTTTGATTGGCTCATGCCAGCACTCAGAAATCGTTTTTTCTGGACACCTCTATATCTGTTTATCATTATATTTTTTATACGTAATTATGGAAAACAAGGCTGGATAATGATCTTATTTTTGATATTAACCTTTGGATTGACTGATTTCTTTTCATCTTCTATTCTAAAACCAAGTGTTCAAAGACTCAGACCTTGTAATGATCCTGAAATTAAATCAAGTGTTAAAAATTTAATTGATTGTGGTAGCGGCTATAGCTTTCCATCATCACATGCATCCAATCATTTTGGATTAGCAGTGTTTTTAATCGTGATGTTTTATCGAAAATGGAAGCTGATTTTGCCCATAGGATTATTCTGGGCAGCATCTATAAGTTTCGCACAGGTGTATGTTGGCGTCCACTATCCTATTGATATACTCGTAGGGGCAATGCTTGGTGGAATGATCGGATTTATTATGGGTACAATTTTATTGGTAAATAAAAGATTCAGAGTATGGAATCCTGGCAACTGATACTTCTTTTCGGCAGTTCTTTATTAGGCGGATTGGGAATATTTCTATTTAAAAAAGAGAATTCGAACCGTTTAAAACTGGTTCTATCGTTCAGTGGTGCTTATTTGTTCGCAATTACAGTATTACATCTGATGCCCGACGTTTACTATTCGGGAAACCCTCAGATTGGTCTGTTTATTCTCGGTGGTTTTCTACTTCAGATCTTCATGGAGCAATTTTCGGAAGGAATTGAACACGGGCACATTCACAAACATAACCATAAGCACTTAGTTTTTCCTTTAGGTATTATGATTAGCCTTTGTTTACACGCATTTCTTGAGGGCATGCCATTAGCCCAAGGACAACATAATGAACTGGTATATGGAATTGCATTGCATCATATCCCAGCAGCATTCGCACTGGGTAGCGTTTTAATGGAGAATAAATTAAGTAAAGCCACAATATCATCTCTGTTGATATTATTTGCTCTGATGAGCCCTTTAGGTTACTGGCTGAGTTTCGAGATCGGACAAGGGGTTATTGGGAATATTGAAGTTTATTTTGACCGAATAATGGGCGTAGTGATTGGAATATTTCTTCATATTTCTACTACTATATTGTTCGAATCAAGTGTAGATCATAAATTTAATTTGAAAAAGGTAGTTGCTGTTCTGCTTGGAGTTAGTATTGCCCTGGCGGGTTTTTTTATGCACTAGGGGGGAGGGGGTTTTAGGTTATAGGTTTTAAGTTATAGGTTTTAGGTTATAGGTTATATTGCAAACTGACAACTGACAACTGACAACTATCAATTCTCAATTGAACCCTATCCCCTCGTTTTATCGAGCAGATCTGGTTAATGATCGCCTTCTGATGATGATTGTTCATCTTCCTTTCCATATTTCCAGGGGCAGTGTCTGCATTTATTTTTACAGCAACTACCTCTTTTCAAATGGTAAGTTTCAGTAAAAACAAGATTCCCCTCTTTATCTATGTAATAATCAATATTTTCAATCAGCATGATTCAGCAATTTTACCACTAATTTATCTTTAAAATGTTCCTTTAGGTAGGTTCCATTGCCATGCAATGTCCAAACCTGGCTAGGATTTACCTCTTTTAGCATTGTGAGTATATCATTCCAGTCAACATGGTCAGAGATCAATAAAGACAGATCATTATTTAGTTGAAGTTTCATCCAGCCAGAGGCAAATGCTCTTACAACATTCTTTGCCCTGATATAGCTATTAAAGGTTAAAGGAGGCACAATATAAACCATATTCATATCAGGTTGTTTCATTTGCTTTCTGTTATAAAGCTCATATTTACCCAAACTAAATCCAAAAGATTCATAGATCTTATTCAGGCTATAAATGGAATGATGTACTAGTGTAGTTCGTTGCGGACAATGATCTGTGATCAGTCTAGAAATCCTTTGTGCCTTACCTAATGAATAAGCTCCCAGCATTACATTATGATTGAACGCATTCAGCTTCATAATCTCTTCTATTGCATTAGGATGCTGCACAGATGGATTAGCAAATGTAGTTTCAGTGACCAATACATCTGCATTCACAAATTCGATTCTTTCACAAGTTGGATCTTCCTGCAGCTTATAATCTCCTGTATATAAATATCTTATGCCCAAGTATTCTAATAGAATCTGCGCAGACCCTAGAATATGACCTGCAGGAATAAAGCTGATCTTTACCCCATTCAACTCAAAAACCTCCAACCATGTGTAGATATGAAAGTTCTTCCCAGCTTGCTTATGATACCGATGCTGAATAATAGCAGCACTGGCAGCCGTGCAATATACATTGACATTACCCCTTACGGCATGGTCGCCATGTGCATGAGATATAACGGCATGATCAACGGCATTTTTGGGGTCAAGGTAAAAATCTCCTAAACTGCAATACAAACCATTTTCAGTAAGCGTTAAAAAGTCTTCAATAATCATGACCGCTTACCAATATTGAGGAATTGCTGATCTAGTTCTAGAATTTGGGGTATCAATAGTCGACTTTCATCATTGAACAGAATATGATCTGCCAGTTTCATCTTTTGTTCATCACTTAATTGTCTTTTCATTCTCAACGCTATTTCATCCTGACTAATTGCATCTCTTGCAATAACCCTTTTTACCCTCAAAGCCTCAGGCGAAACCACCAATACAGATAGATCGCACATGGTATACGATTTGGTTTCAAATAAGAGTGCAGCTTCCTTGATAATATAAGGGGCATCATAATGAATGCCAAGCCAATTATCAAAAGCTCTAAATACAGCAGGATGAACTAAGGCATTTAATTTATCTAGCTCAGACTCATTTTTGAAAACTATGGATGATATATATGACCTATTCAACTCTCCATCCATTGAATATGATTTTTGGCCAAATGTTTTCAGGATCTCTTCCTTTAAAACAGGATCAGTGTTCATGATCAATTTTGCAACAGTATCGGCATAAAAAATTGGGATACCCAATAATTCAAAAACTCTGCAGACGGTTGTTTTACCGCTTCCTATACCACCTGTTATACCTATTTTCAGCATCACTTTTGAATGATAAAATCAATATTCTGAGGTTCAATCTTCACCAATTTGCAAAATTTTGGAAACTTACTTATTACAAGCGGCAATTGTATATAGCCTTTTAATTTCCAATTATTTAAATCTGCACTAACTTCAAAATCTTCGCGCGCTATTTTTGAATAATTACTTAAGGCCGTAAGAAACGTGATTTTAACTTTCTCAGGCAGTAACTTTACATTTCTGAATTCATTATTGTTAAGTAACACTATTGGCACATCCACTACTTTTTCGGTGTACTCATCAACCATCAGCTTTAAATCAACAAGTCTTGGATAAATACTGATATTAGCTTTAACAGGTTTCTGTAATAATATTTTGCTACTGAAATTGCTAGTAACATTTTTAAGTTTAAGCGTATCTGTATACCAGTAATCAATCTTTTCAAGTTCATTTCCCGGTCCGGTAACCGTTACATAAGATGGAGATAACTGTACTGAATCTGAGATGCCGTAATGATTTTCAAAGCGAATATTATAGTTAAGACGAATAGGAATTTTTTTTACTGAACGTGATGAAAAATCAAAATATAAGGTATCTGGGCGGATATTTACTACTTTTTGGGCAGACTCAAACTGCTTGTTAATAGTAGTCAGCTGATCAGAAAGATTAATAAATGTTTGCTTTTTGAGTTTTTCAAGATCAACATTCACAGATTGAGGGTTTATCCGCAGTTTAGAGAATAACAATTGCCAGCCTGTACCTTCAATCTGCAAATCTATCGTATCTGATTGTAATGAGTGAAAGGCCTTATTATCGGGGAAGTTTACATAACGTATTAGAGTTTGAACCTGATAAACATACCTATTTGATAGTGCGAAGAACATCCATGCTCCAACTGCAAATAAAAGGCAGACGAAAAAAAGTGAGATACGGCGACGTTCAACTTTACTGAATTTTATAAATGGCATATTTAACTATCGTTTATCAAATTTAGTTAAATAAAAACGCCGCCTCCAAAAGAAGCGGCGATCTACTAATTTAAATTTAAGATTATTTAATTACCGTTTGGTTAAGAGCTTTAGAAGATTCCAAAGATACTGACGATTTTTCAAAACGGATTTTTGTACCGCTTTCTACTTCTATCAGGAAAGTTGAATCATTCATCTCTACAATTTTACCATGAATTCCTGATGTTGTGATTACTTTATCACCCTTTTTCAATTCTTCAACAAATTTTTTATGATCCTTTGCTTTTTTCATTTGTGGGCGTATCATAAAAAAGTAAAACACCACAATAATAAGCAGCATTGGTAAAAACTGCCCGATTTGTTCCATATTCATATTCTATTCTATTTAGTTTAAAATTATTTTGCTGCCATAACATTACCCAATATATTCAATTCGGTAAGTGATGGAACTGTATTTGCTGTTATACTCACAATTTTATTTTGAATCCCTGCTTTACCAGCACTGTTAAATACTACCCGAATGAACCCTTCTGCCCCTGGAGAAAGTGGCTCCTTTGGATACTCAGGAATTGTACATCCACAGGTTGCAGTTGCGCTACTGATAATTAGAGGACTATTTCCAATATTCTTAAATTTAAAATCGTAAATTACTTTTTCGCCTTCTTTAATCTCACCAAAATCATATACTTCTTTTTCGAATTTAAATATAGGCGCATTGGCTGTATCTACTGAAACAACCGTTTCTATTTCCTGAGTCTGAGTAGAATTCTCAGCTACAGTTGAATTTTGATTAGTACATGCTG
>CAMDQV010000163.1 GCA_945906015.1 Pedobacter schmidteae
TCCTTCCAGGCATAGCGCCAATATAGGTTTTGCGATGCCCCCTGATTTCTGCTTCATCTCTTATTCCACCTAAAGCCATTCTGACATATTTTCTGCCCAATGCTTTGGCAACAGATTTTCCCAATGATGTTTTGCCAACCCCTGGAGGGCCAACCAGACAAAGTATTGGGGCCTCCATGTTATGTTTTAGTTTTAAAACGGCCAGATATTCAATGATCCGCTGTTTTACTTTCTCAAGTCCGTAATGATCTTTTTCAAGAACTTTTTCTGCTCTTTTTAAATCAAAATTGTCTTTGGTAAAATCATTCCATGGTAGATCCAGAAGTAATTCCAGATAGTTGATCTGAATAGAATAATCAGCTGCTGCAGGATTCATTCTGGATAATTTATCAATTTCCTTGTTAAAATGAGTGGCTGCGTCTTTACTCCATTTTTTTCTGGTAGCTCTTAACCTTAAGTTTTCTATTTCCAGATCGGGTGAGTTTCCACCCAGCTCCTCTTGAATAGTTTTTAATTGCTGATTTAGAAAATAATCTCTTTGCTGTTTATCAAGATCAACTCTAACTTTTGATTGAATCTGATTTTTGAGCTCCTGCATTTGAAGTTCTTGAGTTAAATGGCCTAATACCATTTTTGCACGCTCATGCAGGTTGACAACCTCTAGCATTTGCTGTTTTGAGGCCACATCTGCATTCATGTTTGAAGAGATAAAGTTGATCAGGAACGATGAACTTTCAATATTTTTTATTGCTATACCGGCCTCGCTCGGGATATTGGGTGAAAGCTGTATGATTTCCATAGCCATCTCCTTAATTGAAGCCATAAGTGCTTTAAACTCTTTGTCAGTTTTTGGGCGAATTTCTTCAAATTTCTCGATGCTTGACTTGATGTATGGATCGCTTTGGACCTCTTCATTGAGTCGGAAACGCTGTTTGCCCTGAATGATAACGGTTGTATTTCCATCAGGCATTTGTAACATCTTAATAATAAGCGCTACGGTTCCAATCTGATTCAATTGCTCAAAAGTTGGATCTTCAATACCCACATCACGCTGAGAAACAACCCCAATGATTCTGTCGCCACGATAGGCATCTTTTATTAATTTGATGGATTTATCTCTTCCAACTGTTATTGGAATAACAACACCAGGAAATAAAACGGTATTTCTTAAAGGCAGAATCGACAAAATGTCGGGTGTTTGTTCATTGTTCATTTCCTCCTCATCTTCCTGAGACATCAGTGGAAAGAACTCAGTATCTTCATTTATTAAGGGCAAAGTACGGTTAAAGTCAAAGTTGTCGTAGTTACTCATCTATATCTTTATAACGTCATAATGACAGTTGATTTTTTTTTCAGGCTTTTAAACAGCCTGAATATTAAATTGCAAGGTATGTGCCAATTCTCTTTCTTGATTGAAATCGTCAGATTCAATTATTTTTACCGACAATTTTACCGACAATTTTACTCTTGTAATTGATAGCATACAATTGAGGTTTTCTTTTCCTGTTATTTAATGGCAAGATGAAATCAGTTATCACAGGTAAAAAGCAAAGTCTATAGTTTAATCAAAATAATAATTTCTTTTTTTCTTCTGTTTTATAAATTTGTACATTTAAAATAATTTATACGATATGTCGCTCTAAAATCACAATAATTTTTACCCGATTTAAATGAGATTATTCTTAGGTTTATTTGTATTTCTTTTAACTGCTGATAGTGCATTTGCTCAAACCTCCTACCATAAAATGGGGCAAAAAGCCCTGATTGACGGAAATTTCAAAGTAGCTGTTTCAAACCTTGAAAAGGCACTTGCTACAGATTCTTTGGATGTGAATACGTTGTATATGCTGGGATATTCCTATTACCATTCTGCCAGTTATAAATTAGCCGTAAATACGTTCAATAGGGTTATTTTACTAAAACCTGCTGAGAATAGTGCATATTACTACCGAGGTAAAGCTAGAAATATCATGGCAAATGACACAAAAGGTATTTCAAATACAGATCGTGAAAAATTGCTTCTTTTATCTATAAAAGATTTTTCTCGTGCCATTGAATTGAATGCTGAAGATGTTAAACTTTATCAAAACAGAGCAGTAGCCTATAGAGATTACGGCGTATTAAAAGGCCAGAAAATTCCAAATTTTTACGATAAAAATAAAGCTACCAGCTCATTCAGGGCTTGTATTTCAGATTTCGAAAAAGTGTTGTCAATTACACCTGATCGAAGAGATATTATAACCCAATTAGCAGATGCAAAAACGTACATGCAAAATCTGAAATAATTATTCTTAAATTTTTCTTTGAAGCCCGGCTTTGTCCGGGTTTTCTTTTTTACGGATATTTGAAGATATTAGACCATAAAAATAAATAATGATCAGCTCAATTAGAAAATTTGAAAATCTACACATCGCCTGCTGGCTTATTAAAGATACCTTTTGGGTGATGGATATCAAAGTACTCGGAGTTATAATGATATTTCCTACTCTTTTCTTGGCTTTTTAC
The DNA here is from genome assembly GCA_945906015.1 of Pedobacter schmidteae. Lineage (GTDB taxonomy): Bacteria > Bacteroidota > Bacteroidia > Sphingobacteriales > Sphingobacteriaceae > Daejeonella > Daejeonella schmidteae_A. Next base: position 2,506 of record CAMDQV010000163.1, read on the forward strand.
ATTATCTATAAGTTTAGAAAGCTTTTAGCTGAATTGTACCATAATTTGGCGGTATGCTTTTGGATAATGGCTAACACTATTTGGATGATCGGAGAATTTTTCTTTGATGATACTTTTCGGCCTTATTCAATTGCGTTTTTTCTTGCCGGACTTCTGCTGATTCTTTATTTCTATCTTTTTGTTAATAAAAAACTAAAAAGCGATCCCGAAATAGGATAGTCTGATTTAAATAAAACTCTTTTTTGCTTTATTTTTTTATTTCAGCTCTGATTAGATACTTGTTTTTACCCAGAAGAATTACTTTTTGGTGTTTTTCAATGCTATAGGCCGAGTCTGGAATATACATCAGTGTTTCTGTTGACTCATAAAGATAATTTTTACTGCTGTTTTTGATCAGAATATGCCGCGGTTTACCATTTAAATCTATTTTAATCCGGATCTCTCTGGTGCGCAAATTAGTATCAATAGCAAGATATGCAATGGAGCTGCTATCTTTGATGATCCTATAACTATCCTTCCATGCGGCCTTATTAATATCAGATCCTATAAAAAGGCTGAGCTCATTTTTCCAGTCAATTTGAATTCCTGTTTTTGTTTCTGAAAGCTCATTTTGAGTGATGGTTTTATCAACAACAGACTTATTCTTGTTTAACCGAATTACTTCAGACTCGAAAAAACCTTTAATATCCTCAAAAGGAGTTTTCAATGACTTTTCTGCTGCCGGTTTACAAGAGGAAAGAATAAAAAAAAGCAAGAAAATTGAACGGTTTCTCATTAGGATACTAGTATGCTACCAGTCATGATTCCAGGAGATGAAATATTCATGAGTTTAAGGATTGTTGGAGCAACATCGCCCAACTTTCCGTCATCAATATGCTTGTAATCCTTATCTATAAGTATACATGGAACTAAGTTTGTTGTATGTGCGGTATTTGGAGATCCATCTGAATTAATCATGTAATCTGCATTACCATGATCAGCCAAAATGATGAATGAATAATCATTTTTTATTCCGCATTCAACCACTTTCTGTAGACATTGGTCTACCGTTTCAACAGCTGTTACCACAGCGTTAAAAACTCCAGTATGTCCAACCATATCAGGATTTGCAAAGTTCAAACAAACAAAATCAGGCCAGCCATTTTCTAGTTCTACACATATTGCATCAGCAATTTGTTTGGCACTCATTTCAGGTTGAAGATCATAAGTGGTAACTTTTGGTGAAGGAATAAGTATCCTTTTTTCATTGATAAACTCTTTTTCTCTTCCTCCTGAAAAGAAAAAAGTAACATGAGGGTACTTTTCAGTTTCTGCAATACGAATCTGATTTTTATTATTTTTTTCAAGAACAGCACCTAAAGTATCATTTAGGTCATCTTTAGTAAATATAACATGAACATTTTTAAAGGTTTCATCATAACTAGTCATGGTAACATAATACAGATTCAAAGGTTTCATTTCAAACTCGGGAAATGCTTGCTGAGTTAAAACTGTGCTAATTTCTCTTCCTCTATCTGTTCTGAAATTGAAGCAAACTACAACATCGCCTTCTTCAATTTTTCCAATAGGCAGACCGTCATTATCAATTTTTACAATGGGTTGGATAAATTCATCACTTACACCTTGCTCATATGAATGCTGAATACTGTCAGAAATATCATTGCTTGGATTCCCAGTACCATGAACCATTAGGTCATAAGCTAATTTAACACGCTCCCAACGATTATCTCGGTCCATTGCAAAATAACGACCTATTACAGATGCAATTGTAACTGATGAACCTTGTAAATGGTCTTCTAGTTCCATGACAAATCGGAGACCTGAATTTGGGTCAGTATCACGGCCATCCATAAAGGCATGAATGAATATATTTTTAACCTGATTAGCTTTGGCGGCATCGCATAAACCTTTCAAATGATCGATATGAGAGTGCACACCTCCATTTGACACTAGCCCAATAAAATGTACATTTTTATTTTCGCGCTTTGCATAATTAAATGCTGATTTTAATACCGAATGGTTTTCAAGCTCATTGTCTTTTACAGCTTTATTGATCCTTCCCAATTCCTGATAAACCACTCTGCCTGCACCCAAATTCATGTGCCCAACTTCAGAATTACCCATTTGCCCATCAGGCAGGCCAACCGCTACACCAGAAGCCTCGAGTTTAGAATTTGGATAGTTTTTGAGCAGTTGGTCGAAAAAAGGAGTATTTGCAGCATTTACTGCATCAGATTTATCATGTTTGCCGTAGCCCCATCCATCAAGAATAAGAAGAATTGCTTTTTTATTTTCCACATTGCAAATATACACTCACTGTTTAAAATAATTACATTTTTTGTATTATGGAGTAATTATTGCTTTGATTAGTATAGAATTTAGGAAATTAATCAGGCATGCTATTTTATATTTTTTGATAGTTAAAATGCCTATTAATAACCAGAAAACAGATTTCTTAGACGCTATTGCCGGATATTTTAAAACATCAGAAAGCAGAAATATTGCTAGATATCCCCCCCCTGATTGAAATGAATAGTCTGATGGACGAGAATGAGTATTCAAATTTCAAACGTATTGCCAAAGATTTTCTATCAAAGAAGAAACCAGTTTTTGTTAATTTATTTATCGAATTAGTTCAAATTCAAATTTTCGACTAGGAGTATTACCTGTTTAAAGGAAAAAAAATAAATTCAGAATATCTATGTCTAAGAATGGAGAGTTTTTCTTAATAAATTGATTAGGATCGATTACAACAAAGAATAGAT
>CAMDQV010000164.1 GCA_945906015.1 Pedobacter schmidteae
AAGTTTGATCATTTCAGACTCTTTGACTTCCGACTTATCAAAATCAAAAAGGATGACAATAGTTGATATATCTATCAGATCAGGCTTTAAGTTAACCTGTACCTGAACAGCAGGAGGTGAGATTGCTGATGCTGTTTTTGGTGATACAGGTTTCTTAGCAGGGTCTGCAGGCTTTTCAACGGGCAAAGGTTCTTTCGCAGTCTGAGTAACATTCTGAGTTTGCAAAGCAGGTTTTGACACTTTCTTTTTATAGGCTTCAGGCAAAATCTCTTGCAGCTTTTTACCTTGCAGGATCAGGTTTGGATCAATCACTTTGCTCAGATCTGGATATTCAGTAAAACCAGGTTGCTGAACATCCTTTTTAGAAGATAGACTTCGATCCTCAATAAATACACCTGAATCATAAATATTGTCAGCAACATCAGCAAGAATGATCTTTAAGCGATATTTTTTATACGGCGTAACATAAGCTTGAGCAATAAGCTTATTAGTAATTCCATCATAGCGAAGATTACGGTATAAATTCGGATCCAATGTTTTCATCAGCTCAGCATCTGGCTGAATTACAACCTGATCACCTGCCACTGTTCTGAAAACTGTAAAAATAGACCCGATTCTACGTAATGCTTTACCAAGAAGAGTGCCCTGATAGATTGATTTCAATGGCTCCTGCCTGTTGATAGTAACCTGTTTGTACAGGTTATTATCAATGAAATGCGCAGAATTGGTCTTGAAATTAACAGTATTAATACTGACAGGAACTTGAGTACCCGGAATTAATGCAATATTTTCGGAAGTGCTACCATCTGAAATAATGAAAGCAAAAACATCATTATAAGGTGAGTCAACATATTCGGGATATTCATCCGAACCAAATTGATAATTAAACTGAATACTATTATCCAAAGGGACAAAATCAAACTCAATACTACATATATCGTACAATTTCCCCTTAACTATTCCCGCCAGATCATGGTCTGCCTCAGGCTTCATCACATTTCCAAAAGTTGAGCTCTGATTATGAGAATTATTATAACCGGCAATATTATAGGAGTTTCCCGACGACAAGATTAATCCCTTTTGTAGTTGCAGTACATTCCCCTTACTTGTAAAAGATAAAGTAGAGAGGGGGTAACCTTTGACCTTAATATTGCCTACTACTACGCCCTGCCCGGCAAAATTATTTTTAACCCATTCATCTACCTTGATGGAAGACAATCTGATCTGAGCATGGCTAATTTCAACAAATAGCAAAAAAGAAAAGAGGAGATATACATATTTTTTCATCGTCAATTTATCTTTTGCGGGAGAGAGTTTCTTTTTAAAATACGCCCTTCTTTACTATACAATTTACGATTATTTTTGCAGTCTTGTTTCTTCAAAAGCAAATGGAAGTAAAGTTTTTATTCCAGTTGTACGAATAATCGTTCCATTGAGGCAATAAAATAGAACGTTGATAGGATGAGATTGCTTTTTTTCATACTCTGCCATTACCTGAAGGCAGGCACCACAGGAAGTAACGGGTTCTTTTATTAAAAAATGATCTGTTTGGGCTGTGATGGCCATACTTAATATCTTATCATCCGGATAAGTTGTGCCTATCATAAAAAGGGCGACACGCTCAGCACAAAGCCCTGAAGGATACGCCACATTTTCCTGATTGCTACCATAAACAATTTTACCGCTTTCCAACTGCACAGCAACCCCAACTCTGAAACCAGAATAAGGCGAATGAGAATTGCTCATTGCTTTTTTGGCCTCGATACAGAGAATCTGATCCTGGCTATTTAATTCATCCAGAGAATTATATTCATCAAAGGAAATAGAGATGTTTCTTTTTTGCATAGTTCAATCAGTTAACAATTCGGCCATAACTTCTTGAGGCTCTTCTTCGCCAACAAAATCAACCTCCACCCGAAGGTTTTTGATGATATGCTGCTGCCTGTCGGGAGTATTTTTACCCATATAATATTCCAGCAGATTCTTAATACTTTGTTCTTTAGACAGAATCACAGGATCTAGACGAATATCCTTACCTATAAATAACTCAAATTCTACAGGAGATATCTCTCCCAATCCTTTAAATCGCGTTATTTCAGGTTTATTACCTAATTTTCTGATAGCCCGCTGCCTTTCCTCATCACTATAACAATAAATAGTTTCCTTTTTATTGCGCACCCTAAAGAGTGGGGTTTGAAGAATTGAAACATGTCCTGCCTTTACAAGATCAGGAAAGAACTGAAGAAAAAATGTCATCAGCAATAAGCGGATATGCATCCCATCCACGTCGGCATCGGTAGCAATCACAATGTTATTGTAGCGTAAATTATCAAGCCCGTCTTCAATATTCAGAGCATGCTGCAACAAGTTGAATTCCTCATTTTCATACACCACTTTCTTGGTTAGGCCGTAGCAGTTGAGAGGTTTTCCTTTTAAACTGAATACCGCCTGGGTCATCACATCACGCGATTTAGTTATGGAACCACTTGCTGAGTCTCCCTCCGTGATAAACAAGGTTGTATCTTGCTTACGCTCATGGTTATCTTCAAAATGTATCTTGCAGTCTCTTAATTTTTTATTGTGCAGAGATGCTTTTTTTGCCCGTTCATTGGCCAATTTTTTGATTCCGGCAATGTCTTTACGCTCACGTTCCGATTGAAGTATCCGCTTTAAAAGTGAATCGGCATCTGCAGGGTGCTTGTGTAAATAATCATCTAGCGCCTTCTTAATAAAATCATTAATAAAGGTACGTACCGAGGGGCCATCAGGAGCAATATTCTGTGAACCCAGCTTAGTTTTAGTTTGTGATTCAAACACAGGTTCCTGTACTCTGATTGATATAGCTGATACGATTGAAGCCCTGACATCCGAAGCATCGAACTCCTTTTTGTAAAATTCACGAATTGTTTTAACTATTGCCTCCCTAAATGCCGCCTGATGCGTTCCTCCCTGAGTGGTATGCTGACCATTCACAAATGAATAATATTCCTCACCATATTGTTGCCCGTGGGTCATGGCAACTTCTATATCATCCCCAATGAGGTGGATGATCGGATAGCGAAGGGTCTCAGTATCAGTATTTCGCGTCAAAAGGTCGTATAGTCCCCTTTCCGAGAAAAATTTAGTGCCATTAAAGTTAATCGTCAAACCTGAATTAAGGAACACATAGTTCCATATCATGCTTTCTACGAATTCGGGGATATAGCGATAATTTCTAAAAATGGTTTCATCAGCGTAAAAAACTACTGCTGTTCCATTTCGCTGAGTAGTTTCAGTTTCAGGAAGATCATTGATGAGTATGCCCTGTTCAAATTCCGCCTTTTTTGTACGTCCGTCACGGTATGACTGAACCATAAAATGAGATGACAAAGCGTTTACAGCCTTAGTGCCCACACCATTTAAACCCACTGACTTTTGGAATGCTTTTGAGTCGTATTTACCTCCAGTATTGATCTTGGAAACGCAATCAATCACTTTTCCAAGTGGAATTCCTCGGCCATAATCACGTATAGAGACCTTTTTATCACTCACTATGATTTCGATGGTCTTGCCTGAACCCATCACGAATTCATCGATTGAGTTATCCAGTATTTCCTTTAGTAAAACATAGATACCATCGTCATAGGCCGATCCATCACCAAGCTTACCGATATACATCCCTGGCCGTAGCCTGATATGCTCTTTCCAGTCGAGAGAACGAATACTATCATCACTATATTCTAATTCAGCCATCTTTGTACCATTTATTTCAATTAAAGCAATTACAAATTTAAAATTTAGATCTGCATACTGCCTGCATAGATTTCAACATTTAAACACCTTTTCAAACAAAAAGAGCCCTGATTAAAATCAAGGCTCTTAAAAATTGTATATCTGGTATTTAAATTTTTCTAAGTCTGATGATTCTAAGATGATGCATTAACTTAATTATAGGGTAAGATGGATCAAATTCATACCATTTTAATGCAAAATTTACATTATTTGGCTTTTTATGGTGGTTATTCTGAAATAATTCACCCAGCATCAGAAAGTCTAATGGTAGGGAATTCTTACTATGATCATCATTGTCATAATTTGAATAACCGTATTTATGACCGCACCAGTTCACTACTGCTCCATGAATTGGACCCATTAAAAAATTGATTGGTAGCAATAAGAACATCCACCAATATTCCGCAAATTGATTATAAAAAGTAATATAAAACACGATAAATAATGAACGGGTGATCCATAGATCGCCGATACGATCGATCAAGGGCCAAGTTGGATAATTATCTCGAAATGCTTGCTCTGGTTCTATTTTAAACCTCACATAATCCAAATAAATGTTTTTAGTCTGGATCATCATACCAATCACATCCTTAAAAAAATGCGGGGAATGAGGATCTTTCTCCGTATCGCTATAGGCATGATGCATACGGTGCATAATTGCATATGCACGCGGATTTAAAAAAGAAGAACCCTGTGCGAGGAATGTTGACATATAAAAAAATTTCTCCCAGAAAGAGCTCATTTTGAACATCTTATGAGAAGAATAGCGGTGAAGGAAAAATGTTTGAAAAAACAGGGACAAAAACCAATGACAAAGAAAGAAAATTAAAATAACCATAATATAGATAGCGCTTTGTTTTTAAGCGTTCGAAAATAAACAAATTTACTTTTTAAAAAATAGTAGAAATGTCATGTTATGCTGGCTCAAGACACTACCTGCCAAAATCGTCCTGCAGCCTTACAATGTCTGATTCATCTGATGGATTGGACACATCTGTATGCTGCCAGATCTCTGCAACCAGGCCCCACTCATTTAAACCCACCAACCTGTGGCGCTCGCCCTGTTGTAAAACAATTCGATCTCCAGGATGATATGACCTCAATTCGGTTTCCTCATCTGTTAGACTTTTAACAACTCCAACTGTTCCCTGAATTACCTTCCAGATCTCGGCTCTGCGATGATGGAATTGCCAGGATAGACGCTTATTGGGAGATACGATCAAAAACTTAGGACTAAGTTTTCCTGAGATCTTTAATTCTCCGATTTCTATTCCGTCAAAATACGTGTTTGCAAATTTTTGTGCCTGATCTTCATCGATCACAAAAAAACCACCCCAAGGGCGATTTAGATCTTGCTGAACAATATTAAAACCATTTTTTTGTAAACTTTGCTTTGCTTCAAGGAATATTCCTGCTTCTTGTGTTGAATTCATTTCATGCAATAATAATTGTAATGCATGAAAAATGCAATTCCATTATGTTTAT
>CAMDQV010000165.1 GCA_945906015.1 Pedobacter schmidteae
CCATGACCTAAACCAGATTGAACGGTGGTACGGGCAGGCTTAACCTTGGTAAAATAGGATGCATAAACAGCGTTATAACGATCAAAATCTTTGATATCACTTAAGTGAACTGTACATTTTACAATATCATCTAGTGTAAATCCTGCCGCTTCGCAAATGCGTTTTACATTATGGATAGTTAAATGCGTTTCCTCCTCGATTGTTCCTAAAACGAAAGAACTTGTTGTAAAATCAACGGCAGCCTGTCCGCTCACAAATAACCAGTCGCCTGCTACCATTACCCCTGAAGAATATGCACCTGTGCTGAATGTTTTATCTGCCTTATCCGGATGTTGTATTTCTGTCTTTTCCATTTTTTTATTTTTTATAATTGTTTAATAGGTATTAATTAAATTCTAAGTTTCCAAAAAATTCCGGCCGGTGAAAGTCGGGCTGTTCAGTATTGATCGTGTTCCAAGCTAAAAAATGTGGTTCAGGTAGATCATCTCCACATTTATAAAAATTGGCCCGGCATTGTTTACCTTTCATAGAGCTGATCTGATGGTATTGAAAAGCTGTAAATGGAATAACTAATGTCAGCTCCCATCCAATGTTTGCATCCTTATTTATTGCCGGTTTAATTGAGCTTTGAAAAGCAATCGTTTTGATAAGATCTGCAGAGGTCATTGTACGGTTGGCACGTTCCTGTCCATAACTAAGTAGGCAGGTTCCGGCACAATTAAACTCAAAATTATAATACTCAGGCTCATCCCCAAAAGAGACAAAAAACTCCACACAACTATCCTTATAAACCGGTTGATTAGGCTCAGAAAAAACAGCCCTGACATGCTTTTCTTCAATAAAAAACTTGAGGAAGACATTGCTGCCTCCATATGCAATGGCAAAAGAAGCTTGCGGTTTATAAGGGAATGCATCCCAAGGAGCGTTATCAATGATCTCTTGACCTACATGATCAAGTTTTCTTGAAATCTCGCCAATCGCGGTGGTATCTTTTATATCAAGATATGGAACAGAAAGATGTTTCATTTTTTAGCTTTTCTCACCTTCATCTTCCTTCTTTTTCGCCAGTTTTTGTTTGACGATATCAAATGGATATTTCATTGCCAGTTTCCTGATTTCATAATTAAAATCAGCAAAGGTCTCCTCCCAAAGTTTTGTTTCTTCAGGAGTATATTTGTAAAATCCATGACCGTTAGCCACACCTTTACCACCAGCTTTCACGATATCATCGATCAGCTTTGGCATTCCGGTATCATTACAAAGGGTCGGATTCAGATCTTTCATAACATTATGGTATGCAGGTACTCCGGTAAGGTCCATCCAGCCGAAAACGCCTACCAAAGTCATCCAGTATCCGGTATTATTACGGCAGGCTCTATCTACATCCTCGACGGTTGCATACCCATTTTCAACCAGATAAAAAGCTTCGCGGTACATGGCATACATCAAACGATTACCAATAAAACCACGGATATCTTTTCTGACCAGAGTTGCTTCTTTATTCCAGTAATTTGAAAGCTCATACAAGTATTCGCCCTTTTCAATATCACTCTCATCGCCACAAATCACTTCAAGAAAACGCGTGGTATGTGAAGGCTCTGCCCAATGCAAACCGAAAAAACGGTCGGGGTGTTTGGTCATCTTCTGCAGAATACTGATTGGAATAGCAGAGGTATTACTAGTCATCAGAGCATCAGGAGCAATTTCAGCTTCAATCTTTCCATAAACCACCTTTTTAATCTCTTCGCTCTCAAGAGTACATTCTATGACCAGTTTACAAGGTTTAAGCTGGGCGTAATCTTCTGTAATGATCAAATTTTTAAAATAGTACTCCGGATCTTCTGTAACCATTCCCTCCTCTTTGGCTTTCACAAAATGCTTACGGATACGCGATTCTGCGGTAGTCATATCGATACTGATTGGGGCAATAGCTACCACAGGGTGTCCGGCCATCAACAGGCAAGTTGTAATGCTACAGCCCATTAGGCCCAGACCCACAACACCTACCGGAATTTCATTTGTTTTAATTGACATATATTATAAAAATTTAAAAGATCATTGATTATTGGTGGTTATTTAAATCAAAGACACCACCTGCCCAGTCTTTACTGACTCATCACAAGCAAAAGCAATTCGCAGACTGTTTATAGCATCATCTCCATGTGCAGTAAGATCAAGATTTTCTACAATAGACTTCAAGAAATAACGCTGCTCACGGTTACAAAGCTCCTGATGATCGGGCTCATCCTCCAGATTGATTAGGATATCTTTTTTGGCAAATTTTTCATCTTTATCCAGATCGGCATGATGAAACAAAATAGATTCTGTTTTAGAATGTGATTCGATCGAAGCAGATTTACCTGCACCACCAGCATCTTTAGCAACGATTGATACTGATCCTTTAGGACCAAATACATCCTTTACAAAATAGGCAGTTTCACTGACCATTGGCCCCCAGCCTGCTTCATACCATCCCACAGAACCATCTTCAAAACGGATCTGTAGCTGGCCATAATTATAGTTATCGGCAGGAATCTCATCGGTTAATCTTGCACCGATAGCATATACCTGTGTCGGCTTAGAACGTGTCATTTGGCACATTACATCGATATAATGCACTCCGCAATCTACAATTGGGCTCAGAGAGCTCATGAGGTTACGGTGCAGCGTCCACATGGCTCCATCGCTTTGCTGATTCAGATTCATCCTCATGACCAAAGGTTTACCTAACTGACCAGTAAGTTCAATGAACTTCTCCCATGATGGATGATGGCGCAAAATGTATCCAACAACTAATTTTTTATTTGCTTTTTTTGAAGCCGCAACCACACGTTCAGCACCTTGCACTGAGTGGGCCACTGGCTTTTCAATGAATACATGACAGCCTGCTTCAAATGCCTGAACAGCAAAGCGTTCATGTGTATCCGGATACGTAGAAATACAAACCGCATCAGGCTTTGTAGCCGCCATTGCTGAATCCATATCATCAAACAACGGATAATTAGCTCCCATTCGGGCATTCAATACTTCCTTAGATTGTCCTCTTGATACCAGTCCTACAATTTCAAATCCAGGAGTGTTATGATAAGCGATCGCGTGAGATGCGCCCATGTTTCCGCAACCTATTACCAGGACGCGTACGGGGTTTAATTGATTTTGCATAATTACAATATTAAATTATTAATAGATGCTAGCAGTTTAAAACCATGCCACCATTCATGTTTATATATTACAAATTACCTTTCTTCAGCTCTTTTACCGCATAATCACAAGCTCTTGCTGTGAATGCCATATAAGTTAAGGATGGGTTTTGGCAGGCGTTTGAAGTCATGAATGCACCATCGGTAACAAACACATTCTTTACATCATGCATTTGATTCCACTTATTCAGAACTGATGTTTTAGGGTCATGACCCATACGGGCAGTTCCCATTTCATGAATGGCCATTCCCGGCACTGCTGGTCTGTCAAAAGATTGAACATTTTTCATTCCGGCAGCTTCCAAAATCTCGGCAGCATCATTCCTCATATCTATACGCATTTTTCGTTCATTCTCGCCAAACTCACAGTCAACGGCAAGCAATGGTTGTCCCCATTTATCCTTTTTTGTATGATCCAGAAAAACACGGTTCTTATATTCAGGTAAGTGCTCACCAAAAGATCCAAGCCCCATTACCCATGGTCCCGGTTCCGTCATTTCATCATTAAATTCTTGTCCATAGCCCATTTCAGGAATTGCTCTTTGCCATCCGGTTCGGCTGGCACTTCCGCCGTAGTGGAATCCACGTAAATAATCACGCTCTGGCTTATCGCCCAGATTGCGGTAACGCGGAATATAAACACCGATCGGGCGTCTTCCATAATAGTATTTATCATCAAAGCCTTCTGCTGTTCCTGAAGCTCCAACCTGAAAGTGGTGGTCCATCAGGTTATGTCCCAAATGCCCGCTGCTATTCCCTAAACCATCCGGGAAGGTGTCAGATACTGAGTTCAATAAGATATGTGAAGTACCCAATGTAGAAGCGTTCATAAAAATCACTTTAGCATAGTACTCAATGTGCTCATTGGTTTCTGAGTCAATTACCAATACGCCTTTTGCCTTTTTGGTCTCTTTATCATATAAAACAGAGTTTACAATAGAATAAGGACGCAAAGTTAAATTACCTGTTGCTACAGCTGCTGGAAGGGTAGCAGATTGAGTACTGAAATAAGCTCCGAATGGGCATCCTCTATTACACAGATTCCTGTTCAAACAGGTACCTCTTCCATTATGTGGAACGGTCAGATTAGCCATGCGGTAAACAGTCATCATCCGCTCCCGGTTATAATGGCTTTCAATTCTTTTTTTCACCTCTTTCTCTACGCAGTTCATTTCAAATGGAGGAAGGAAGATGCCATCGGGTAATTGTGCAAGCCCTTCGTTTTGCCCGCTAATACCGGCAAAGCGCTCCACATAATCGTACCATGGCGAGATATCTTTATACCTTACTGGCCAATCTACACCATAACCATCTTTGGCATTTGCCGAAAAGTCCATTTCACTCAAACGCAGACAACCACGCCCCCAGGTAATGGATCTTCCGCCAACATGATATCCACGATACCAGTCAAAGCGTTTTACTTCGGTATAAGGGCAATCAATATCATCTACCCAGAACTTTGCATTATGCTCGGTATACTGGCCACCACGGGTTTGCACCAAATGCCTGCTCCGATCTTCAGGAGTAATTCTTCCACGGTACTTGAATTCCCAAGGTTTTAACAGGGCGGTAGCGTAATCTTTTACATGCTCCACATTTCGGCCACGTTCCAGCATTAATACCTTCAATCCCTTTTCGGTCAACTCTTTGGCTGCCCAACCACCGCTAATACCAGAACCAACCACGATTGCATCGTACGTGTTTTGTTTCTCTGCTTTTATATTAATGTTCATGTATCTTAATAATTCTGTAAATCAATTGATCAGGTTGCCCATGCTTTTTGTCCCGGTTCCAGTGCAATACAAGACTCATATCTACCCGGAATATGGACATATCTCAATGCTTTGGTGGCACCAATTTCGGAGGTATAATAACCCAAGTAGGTTAGCTCGCACATTAACTGAAAAAAGTGCGGTGGCGCAATAGCACTGCTTTGTGAGGCGATATTCTTTTTCTGCGCTTCTGCCTTGAACATTTTAAAGATGCTTTCGCGCTCTTTGAGTGTTAACGATTTGAACGACTTGTTAAACTGAGTTTGAGAAACCTCCTCAATT
>CAMDQV010000166.1 GCA_945906015.1 Pedobacter schmidteae
GAAACCCAAAGAGAATTGACGGAAAGATATGCTCAGATCAAAAACAGAAAACAGTTTACCCCTCCATCTAAAGAGGGTAACTGGATATTTCCTGATTTTGGTGGAGGTGGTGAATGGGGAGGCGCAGCAGTGGATATGGAAACAAAGATCCTTTATGTCAATAGCAATGAAGTGCCCTCAACACAAATTATGCTTGATGCTCCGCAAACCGAAGGGTCAGGCATTACACCTGGGAGATCAGTGTATAATAAACATTGCATCAGTTGTCATGGACCCGAATTAAAGGGCAGCAGAACTGAATACCCTTCTTTGCAGAATTTAAATAAGAAGTATAATGTAGTACAGTTAAGTCAAATTATTGAGCAGGGCCAGAACAGAATGCCTTCATTTAAGCATGTGCCTGAATCAGAACGAAAATCATTGATCGCATTTTTAATACATAAAGAAGGCAGATCCAAACAACTGAATGCTGTGGTCAAGACTGTGGCAACTAAGAAAAGCCAGATCCCATTCATCATGAAAGGCTATGATCGTTTTGTGGATAAGGATGGTTATCCAGGTATCAAACCTCCATGGGGCACCTTAAATGCCGTGGATCTGAATAGTGGCAAGCTTCTGTGGAAAGTGCCTTTGGGTGAATATGCCGAATTGATTAAAAGTGGATTGGGAATTACCGGTTCACGTAATTTTGGCGGACCAGTAGTTACAAAAGGAGGCCTGGTATTTATTGCAGCAACTCCTGATGAAAAGATAAGAGCATTTGATAAAAAATCGGGAAAAATGGTTTGGGAATCTAAATTACCTGCAGCAGGCTTTGCGAGTCCTGCTACGTATATGATCAATGGAAAGCAATTCCTGGTAATCGCTTGTGGAGGTGGTAAATTAGGCGCAAAATCAGGCGATAGTTATGTTGCCTTTGCTTTACCTGATGCTAAGAATAATTGATCCTTATTTGAGAAATCACCCCCTTCTTTCTTTCCGCTTTCCGCTTTCCCCTTTCCCCTTTCAGCTTTAAGCTTTCAGCTTTCCCCTTTCAGCTTTCCCCTTTCAGCTCAGCTACCAGCTACCGCTTGATCCGCCGCCGCCAAAACTTCCACCGCCAAAGCCACCGAATCCGCCTCCTCCACCACCAAAGCCACCGCCACCACCAGAAAAGTCGCCAAATCCACCACTATTACCTCTACCCAGCTGGGAGCCCATTAATAGCCACCAAAAAGGACTTACACTTCCACGACTGCCAATTACTTCACTTCCTCCTCCACCTTTTTTGATTGCAAGGAGTATTATAATGATCATGATGATTATAAATCCAATTCCACTTCCGCTTTTTCTTCCTTTTTTCTTAGGAGCATCGTTTTTATATTCACCTTTTGTATAAGAAATGATTGCGTTTGTACCTTGATCCAGGCCTGAAAAGTAGTCGCCAGCTTTGAAATTTGGAGTGATCTCACGTTCAATAATTCTTTTAGTGATCGCATCAGGCAATACCCCTTCTACGCCATATCCCGTTTGAATGGTTACTTTTCTGTCGCCAAGTGAGATTAGCAATAGTACCCCATTATTATTTTTTGCGCCTCCAATTCCCCATGATTGTGCTAGTCGAACGCCATAATCTGCTACATCGTAACCCTCTAGCGATTTGATCAGAACTACTGCAATTTGTGTAGTTGTTGAATCATTAAAGGCAACTAATTTTTGCTCAAGCTGATTGATCTGGTCTGCTGAAAGAGTTTGGGTGTAATCATTCACAAGTCGGTTAGGCTTTTCCGGAAAAGTCTGTGCCAGAAGCACTACACTTAAAAATAAAAATACGACTGTAGAAAATAGGTGTTTAAATTTCATTTGAAGCTTTATTGAATTATAATATTCACTATTTACCATCCATCTGAGTGATCTCATTGGGTAATTCATTCACATCTCCATCAAGGTATGGAAAAAATGTCTGGAGCTGCTCACCGGCAATTTTTATACCTGCAATGATTCCGCCAGTCATATTCCCTTCTTTGAAATAGCCTAACATCGTATCCTTGGTGCTATCCCAAAAATCATGCGGAACTAATTTATTAATGCCTGCATCACCAATTATCGCAAATTGCTTATCCTGAGTAGCAATATAGATCAGAACGCCATTCCTTTGGGCTGTTTTGTTCATTCCAAGTTTTTTGAAATAGGTTGCAGCACGATCCAGAACCGGTTCGCTGCAAGTCTTATCAACACATATTCGGATCTCTCCTGATGTGAATCGTTCTGCTGATTCAACAGCCTCACTGATAAGCTGTTGCTCTTTTTCACTAAAAATTGACATGGCTTAAATTTAAATCGCCGGAATTAGATTCCGGCGATCAATGTTAATCAATAAATACAGTTAGCTATACTTAAAACTCAACCTTTGGAGCTTTATTTGCGCCGGCTTCTGCCTGAAAGTATCCTTTGGTTTTAAATCCAAACATGCCTGCAGTTAGGTTATTTGGGAAAGTTCTAATTGAAGAGTTATACTCCTGCGTTACTGTATTGAATTTTTGACGTTCAACAGTAATTCTGTTTTCAGATCCTTCCAATTGTGCCTGAAGCTCAAGGAAATTCTGATTTGCTTTTAGTTCAGGGTATGCTTCAACAGTGGCAAGTAAGCGTCCTAAAGATTGGCTTATAGCCCCTTGTGCAGCCTGAAATTGTGCGATTGATTCTGGAGTAAGTTTAGTCGGATCAACATTAACTGAAGTAGCTTTGGCACGTGCCTCGATAACCTGAGTTAAGGTTTCTTTCTCAAAATTCGCAGCTCCTTTTACAGAGTTTACCAGATTTGGAATGAGATCCGCCCTGCGTTGGTACACATTCTCTACCTGAGCCCATTGTGACATTACCTGCTCATCCAGTTTAACCATACTGTTATATCCGCAAGAGCTTAATGAAAGCACGGCGAAAAATCCAATGATATTAAATACTAATCTTTTCATAATTAAATTAAGGTTTCTCTAGTTTATAAATTTACACTATAGGAATCAATTTTCATACCTTTGTTACATATCCGGGATAATACCCGGCAATAAATATGATTAAAGAAATTGAACTGGTTCTCCTTCCGGAACATTCTAATGATGAAACTTTCATCAGAGACTCAGCATGTAAATTAGTAAATATCAGCCCTGAACGTGTAAAAAACGTACAAATTATCAAGCGGTCAATCGATGCACGTAGCCGCAAAGTGGTATTCAGAATAAGATTAAATGTTTTTATTGATGAAGTTTTTGAACCTGAAATAATTACAGATTCTTATCAAAATGTCAGCGACAAAAAGCCGGTTTTAATAATCGGAGCTGGTCCTGCAGGTTTATTTGCTGCTTTGAGATGTATTGAAATCGGACTAAAACCTATTATTATAGAGAGAGGAAAGGATGTTAAGCAGCGAAGGAGAGACCTTGCTTTAATCAATAAAGAAGGCATCATTGATCCCGACTCAAATTATTGCTTCGGCGAAGGTGGCGCAGGCACTTATTCGGATGGGAAATTATATACTCGGTCAAATAAACGTGGCGACATTCACTATGTATTAAAAACATTCGTATCCCACGGTGCCACAACAGATATATTAATTGATGCCCGACCTCATATAGGTACAAATAAGCTTCCTAATATCATTGTATCAATGCGTGATAAAATATTGAATGACGGCGGCGAAATTCATTTCGATTGCCGTGTGACAGATTTGATAATTTCTGGAAATACGCTAAAAGGAGTTCTGGTTGGCGATAAAAAGTTTGAAGCTGGAAGCGTTATTCTCGCAACCGGACATTCCGCCCGCGATATTTATTATTTATTGGAAAAGCACAACATATTAATTGAGGCTAAACCTTTTGCCCTTGGAGTCAGGATCGAGCATCCTCAAGAAATCATTGACCAGGCTCAGTATCATTGTAGCGACCGGGATCCATATTTACCTTCTTCTTATTATAGTTTAGTAGAACAGGTTGATAACAGAGGGGTATTTTCTTTTTGCATGTGCCCTGGAGGGATTATTGCGCCATGTTCTACCGATCAGAACGAAATTGTGGTTAACGGTTGGTCGCCATCTAAACGAAATAATCCATTTGCCAACTCAGGAACAGTAGTTCAGATCAATATGGAGGATGTTCCAGGGAGCATTGAAGATCCGTTTAAAATGCTGAAGTTTCAGGCTGAGATTGAAAAGCTTGCATTCAATGCAGGAGGAGGTCAATTGGTTGCACCAGCACAGCGCATGGTCGACTTTGTGAATAACAGGGTATCTACTGATCTGCCAATTAATTCTTATATTCCCGGAACAAGGTCTGCTGATATGGCATCCGTATTGCCTGAATTTATTTACAAAAGATTACAGAAGGCATTGCCGGTATTTGGGAAAAAGATGAATGGTTATTATACAAATGAAGCCATTTTGGTTGGTGTGGAATCCAGAACATCATCACCTCTACGAATTCCCAGAGATAAAGAAACCTTACAGCATCCTCAGCTTTTGGGTCTATTTCCATGTGGAGAAGGGGCAGGTTATGCAGGCGGCATAGTTTCTGCTGCAATTGATGGAATGAACTGTGCGGATGCTGCTTTCAAAAAACTGAATTAACATTTACCTAAAATAAAAAGATATGAAGAAGACACTCATTCTGGGAGCAAGTACCAATCCTTCACGTTATTCCAACCTTGCGGCACATCGTTTGGTTGAGCATGGTCATCCGATAGTGAATGTAGGAATGAAGCCGGGCGAGGTTGCAGGTGTTCTGATTGAACTGCCCGAAACCATCCATCAGGATCTCGATACAATTACGCTATATCTGGGACTGGATAATCAGATTCCTTACTATGACTATATCCTGAAATCTAAACCAGATAGAATTATATTTAATCCCGGCACTGAAAACCCCGAACTTGAAGAATTAGCAAAAGCGCAGGGGATAGAATGCACAGAGGCTTGCACATTGGTTTTACTTTCTACGGGTCAATACTAGATAGTTAGCACTAGTTTTTAACTCTACAAGATTTGATGAATAAAATTTAGTATTTTTTGAAATGTAGTGCTTCTTTTCCGTTTTTAAATTAATCAGGTCTGTGCTCAATACTAGAAATTACGGAATTCAAGATAATAATCAATTGTAGGTTAAAATAAATTGTAATTAGAGCATTGGGATTTGTGATAGAAGTGATTTTTTTTTCTATAGGACGTAAGATTGTAGCTTAAAGCGTTCAAG
>CAMDQV010000167.1 GCA_945906015.1 Pedobacter schmidteae
TCGATCTCACCCATTACAATTTTGAAATGGTAGATCAATGCTTCCATATTATTATAAACTTCTTCTTTTGGAGGGAGGTAAAACTCAGGAACATTGGCATGGAAAATACCTTTTGGTTCTTTCTCAATCTTTTGAAGTGCTTGTTCAATAATTCTTAAGCTCTGCCACATTTCCTCGTTACGAACAATGTATCGATCATAAACATCGCCACTTGTTCCAACCGGGATATCAAAATCAAAATCCTGATAAGACGAATAAGGTTCATTAACACGAACATCGTAATCTACCCCGGTGGCGCGTAAAATAGGTCCGCTCCAGCTATAATTAAGTGCTGTTTCAGGATCAACAGGAGCAACACCTGAGGTACGTTCAATAAAGATTCGGTTACGATTAAATAACACCTCAAACTCTTTGAGTATGGGCGGGAATTTTACTAAAAAGTTTTTGATCTTGGCAAAGGCTATATCATTAAAATCGCGTTCAAAACCCCCTATACGACCAATATTAGTAGTTAAACGAGCACCACATATTTCCTCATAGATCTCATAAATATGTTCTCTTTCTTCCATTAAGTAAAGAAAACCGGTAAATGCTCCTGTATCTACCCCTAAAATTCCATTACAGATCAGGTGATCTGAAATGCGGGCAAGCTCCATGACAATTACTCTTAGATAATCAACTCTTTTGGGAGTTTCAATACCAAGTAGCTTTTCAACAGTCATATGCCAACCCATATTATTAATTGGTGATGAACAATAGTTCATTCGATCTGTTAAAGGAGTAATTTGATAAAAGGGGCGATGCTCTGCAATTTTTTCAAATGCACGATGTATATAACCGATCGTTGAAACACCACTTACTATTCTCTCTCCGTCCATTTCCAAAACATTCTGGAAAACACCATGTGTTGCCGGATGTGTAGGACCAAGGTTTAACGTGATCGTTTCTTTTTGAGGGTCGTTATCTGTAAAAACGGGGTGATTCGTCATCTTCCAAAGAAATAATCCTTTTTATCAACACGATTTGGGTCTTCAAGCGGATGCTCTCTTCGCATCGGAAAAACAGTCATATCGTCAACATTTAATATTCTTAACAGGTTAGGGTGTCCGTCGAAAATGATCCCAAAAAAATCGAAAGTCTCGCGTTCCATCCAATTTGCGCCTTCCCATAGAAAAGTTGCAGTTGGAATATGTGGAGCCTTTATACCCAAAAAAACCTTTATTCTGACACGAACATTATTTGACAGGCTATGAAGGTGATAAATTACACCTATAGAAAGTTCCTGCTCCGGAAAATGAATTCCAGTAATATCGGTCAAGTAATTAAATTTAAGTTCTTTATCCTCTTTTAGAGATCGTAAAACTTCGCTGATATGATCAACCGAAGTTTCAAATGTCAATAAATCAAAAGGCTCATTAGGAACAGAAATTCTATCTCCGAACTTTAAAGTTAAACTTTGTATTACTTGCTGGTTACTTATTTTGCCCATTACTGGATTCCGTATCTGCCTAATAATTCTTTATATTCTTGTGATTCTCTCCTGCGAAGGGATTCATGCTTAACCAGTTCCTGTATCTTATTAAAGCCATCAATGATTGCTTCGGGTCTTGGAGGACAACCTGGTACATAAACATCAACCGGAATGATTTCATCAATACCCTGCATAACAGAATAGGTATCAAATATACCACCGCTACTTGCACATGCTCCTACAGCTATTACCCAACGAGGCTCTGCCATTTGAAGATAAACCTGCTTTAAAACAGGTCCCATTTTCTTTGCTATGGTACCCATCACCATCAGTAAATCTGCCTGGCGTGGCGAAAAACTTGGTCTTTCTGATCCAAAACGAGCAAAATCATAGTGTGAACCCATGGTAGCCATGAACTCAATACCACAACAAGAAGTAGCAAATGGCAATGGCCACAAGGAGTGTGACCTTGCAAGCCCAACCACCTTTTCCATTGATGTTGCAAAGAAACCCGATCCCTCAATACCCGGAGGTGCTTCAACTATTTTTACTTCACTCATAATTTTTCAAACAAAAAAGCTCAGTTCAGACAAGTCTAAAATGAGCCCAAATTTAAGAAATTTAACGTTTTCAATTATTTAGAACCATTATTTAGAACCAGTCTAAGTGTTACTCCCAATCCAGTGCCTTCTTTTTTATGATATATACGAATCCAAGTAGAAGAGTTCCCATAAATATAAACATCTCAATCAGGCCATTTACTCCAAATTCTCTGAAGTTTACAGCCCATGGATACATAAAAATTACCTCTATATCAAAAAGGACAAATAATATTGCGACTAAAAAATATTTAATTGAAAATGGTTGTCGAGCATTACCTACTGATTTAATTCCAGATTCGAATGCAACCAGCTTATCAGATGTTTTGCGTTTTGGGCCAACTAAATGAGTAATAGTCATAGTAAGAACTACAAACCCCAAGGCCACAATAATTTGAAATATAATTGGCAGATAATTCAGTGATGTACTTTGTGCTTCCATTTTCAAAAATTACGATGCAAATATAAACAAAAAAAGCCCCTAAACAATGTTCAGGGGCTTCTCTTTACATAAATATTTTACCGCTATTTAATGCTATTAATGGCTGCAATAGCCTGGGTAGCCGTTGCATTTGCAGGATCAAGGATAATTACTTTATCAAAATATTCTTTAGCCTTGGCCGTATTTAATTCTTTTCTAGCTGCTACAGATCCAAGATAGTTATAGGCTTCAATCAAACCTGCACTACTTTTTGCGGCAAGTTCTGGTTTATCTACAGTAATTAACTTAACATAGGCCTCATAAAAAGGAACTGCCAAACCTTGACTGTCATTTTCATCATCCATCAAACGATTGATTCTTCCTCTGTATTGCCATCCTGCCTGGGTAGTTGGAGAACGCTTTAAAAGAAAACTAAAAGCAGTATCAGCCTTCACTAACAAGTCTTTAGTAGGATTGAGGTTTGCAGCTTTTTGTCCACCATAGGTAAAATAGTATGACATTCCTAAATAGTAGTAATCAAGAAGAGCTCTTTCTGGATTCTTGATTGCAATTTCATAAGCCTGAGCAGATTCAACATATTTTTTCCCTTTGTATAAAGCCTGACCAATCTCACTCATAACAACAGCATTCGTAGAATCCAGATCTACTGCTTTGTTAATATTTGCCAAACCTTCTACAAACATGCTTGTATCTTTCATTTGAGCTCTACCCAAATACAAATAATCTTGAGAGATCAAACGGGTGGGTTCTACCTTTGATATAAAATCCTTTAACGCCTGAGAACTTGCCATGAAATTACCATTCTCAAAGGCAGAATAAGCCAAATAACGTAATACCCTTGGGTTCACTTTGTCTAACTTAGCCATTTCATTAGCCTCAGCTTCAAGGGCTTTAAAGTCTTTTGTAAGGTATAAAAAGTCAGCATGACGTAAACGAGAATCTAATGATCGGTCAGTTAGATCCATATATTTTTCGTAAGACTGCAATGCTTGTTTAATACGATTTCCATATTCTTTTTGTGAAGTCCATGCCCATTGATAATATGACTCGGCCAATTCACGGTGTGCAGGACCATAAGTTGGATCTAATGCAATTACACTATTAAACTCCTCTATAGCCTCCGGAAATGCTTTTGACAACTTATTGATCTTACCTAATTCAACTTTTGATCTTAAGAATGTTTTATCGAGTTCAAAAGCAGTTCTATAGGCGCTGAAAGCTTCACTATTTTTCATTTCTGAACGATAAGCATCACCCATTACCAAAAACAGTTGAGCATCTTTTTCGCTTAGTAGTTTTGATTTATTAAGATGAACCAATCCTTCAGCGATCTTTGGCACAGGAGCATTTACATACGCTCTGCCAATATATAATTCGGTAACATAATCTTTCTTTTTGGTCAGTGAAATTGCCTTGTCAAAATTTACTGCAGGATTCCCTTTTTTAGCAAGTTCAAGTGCACCTAATCCAACATAATTCAAAGGAAATTCTGCATTTGCAGTGATCCCTTTATTAAAAGCTGTTTTGGCAGAATCGATATAATCAGGCCTGATATAAATTGGCGATGTTGTTAGATATAAATTACCTAAATAAAAAAAGTTCTCGCTATTGGTTGGCTGAGCACTTGTTAACGCGTTCAATATAGCCTTACCCTTTTGATACTGTTCAGCATCAATGGCTTTTCTGGCATCTGTTAAACTCTGAGCAAAAACTGCTGAACCTACTAATACAAAACTCAGGGTTATCTTAATTGCCTTTTTCATCATTTTCAATATAATTTAATTTACAATATTTATTTCACGAGACGGAATGCTATCAGGCAAAAGTCCAGATTTTAGCACAACTCTTTGTCCGCGCTCACCTGCTATAAAGGAAGCAAAACCTGTTCCCAAACCTGTGCCACCTTCACAATTTATAATATATAGTGACCTGGTCAGAGGATACATTCCTAATGCAATGTCATTTTGAGTGGGTTTATAATACGCATCCGAACCGGGTTGTCCACTCCTATTTTTAACACTCAATATCTTTAATTCTTCAACAATTTTTTCAAGCGCTACAGGTGGTTGAACCATCCAGTTTACACCCACAACTCCAATTGATCCTGGGTTATCATGTACATATTTAATAACATCAGAATTTGATTTTAGAGCATAAATTCCTTCCTGAGGAAGAATTTTTATTCCTGCAAGTTCCTTAAAGTACCTAATTGTACTAGAGTTTGCATTATCAAAAACTAAATTCTTTAACGATGACTTTTCACCTTTTAAGATCTTAATAATATCCGAAACATCTACATTAACATAATTTGATGAATTGTGCGTTATAAGGGCAATTCCATCAATGGCAAATCGATTAATTCGAATTTTAATATTTTTTGCTTCAAAATGCTTAGTTTCCTTACCATTTAATAGCCTGGATACTATCGCAACCTGGATACTATCACTTAAAAATAAATTTAATAATTCATTTTCAGATTTCATTACCAGATCAATATTTGCATCTGAATACGTACTTTCAAATAGGTAAGTCTGGTCTTCAATTATTGGTGCAAAAGTTTCATCCACTAAAATTTGCTCTTTACCACTAGTATAGGTTTGCTGCTCAGAAGTTTTACCCTTACATGATACAAATAATAATAATGGTAATGTTAAATATAGTAAGATCCCTAAACTTTTCATATCCTTTGTGACTAAGAACG
>CAMDQV010000168.1 GCA_945906015.1 Pedobacter schmidteae
CTTTTCATCTTTTACGTGTTTCCAATTCGTTTCTGCTAAAATATATGGTCTTACTGGCATAAAAGTTCAATTTTAGTATACTATTTAAAATAAAGGTATCAATTATGAATGCTTTTTAATTTGATATGTTAAGAATTGATGAAAAAAAACATGAAATCTAAAATCGGGGCAGCTATGGAATATACAGGTTGTATATAATGAACTCAAATTACGCGTAGTTTATAAAAGCAATCAATGGCAGAAAGTGATAAACCTAATCAAAAACGAACAATGTATCCCTGCAACTAAAAATCGCAGAGCTGCTTAGCTGATAATTTGATTTGCAACAATATGAAAAGCCGTATATATACCTTATTATTGCGTTAAAAATACAATATTATTTAGTTGAGGTTTATTATGAAAAAAAGAATCACTGTGCTAACGGGAGTAAAAGAAATTGCCAGAAGGGCAAATGTTTCAATTGCTACGGTAGATAGAGTTCTTCATAACAGAAAAGGTGTTTCTAAACAAACCAAAGAGATAATTACTCAGATTATCGATGAGCTAAATTATAAGCCTAATTTATTAGCCCAAAGACTCGCTTCTCGTAAAACACTTCGTTTGGCTACTCTGATTCCTGAAAGTTCAAAAGAAACCAGCTTTTGGGATGCTCCCTTAAAAGGTATTGAACAGGCTGATGAAGAAATAAAGCAGTTTGGAATCATTGTAGATAAATACTTCTACGATCAAAACCTGAAAAATTCTTTTGTTGAACAGACAAAAATTATACTTGACAGTAAACCTGATGGTATTTTACTTGCTCCCTCATTCATCGAAGAATCAGTCACTTTTACAGATAAATGTATAGAACTGAATATACCCTATGTATTAATTGACTCTGATTTACCAAATAATGGAAGTTTAAGCTATATAGGTCCTAATTTATATCACAGTGGTTATTTAGGTGCTCACCTGGTTAGTTATCTGATTAAAGAAAGTGATCAAATTTTGATCGTGAATATCTCTAGAGAAATTGATAATCAACATCATTTGTTAAAAAAAGAAGAGGGCTTCAGAGCATATTATCAGGATCATAATAAAACTGGAAATATTATTAAACTGGATATTAATGACACTGATTTGAAATCAATTGAAAGAGTTCTTGCTAAAGCTTTTAATGAGCATAGGTCTATTAAGGTAGTATTTGTTACAAATTCAAGAGTTTCAAAGGTGGCTAATGTTATTGAAAATAGCCATAAAGATGTTATTCTGATTGGATACGATTTCCTTGAAGAAAACATTGATTATATGGATAGGGGTATTATTGATTTTCTTGTTTGCCAAAAACCTAAACAGCAGGGATATAGAGGTTTGATATCACTTTACCAACATTTGGCATTTGGCTCTACTGTAGAAAAGATATATTTTATGCCAATTGACATTCTTACTAAAGAAAATTTAGCCTTTTACAGAAATTGATTTATTTTTCTATTCTTTTCTATTTTTAATGTAAATGGAGTCTTTTTTATCACTAGTTCTTATTTAATTTATTACTCCTTTTTTATGATGACATTAGTTAAATGATCACTATATTCGGGTACGTAAACGCATAATTTATTTAATTCTATTAACATATGAAACAAGAATTTAATCGTCGCAAATTTATTCGCTCTTCTGCTATTGCAGGAATAGGAATCGGACTTTCTGGGTCTTTGAGCTCTTTTGGAAAGAGTATAAACCAAGAACAGAAACGTGTTGGAATAATAGGCCTTGATACATCCCATAGTATTGCTTTTGCTAAGGCCTTAAATAATTCATCGGTCGGAATTAAATATGCAGGCTATAAAATTGTTGCAGCATATCCTTATGGTAGTAAGGATATTAAATCAAGTGCAGACAGAATTCCTGGTTATATAGAGGATGTTAAAAAACTAGGTGTTGAGATTGTTGATTCAATTAAAGACTTACTTAAAAAGGTTGATGTTGTTTTATTGGAAACAAATGATGGTCGACTACATCTTGAACAAGCTATAGAAGTTTTTAAATCAGGAAAACGGGTGTTTATAGATAAACCTATTGCTGCCTCATTAGCTGATGCTATGGCTATATTCAAAGCAGCTGAAAAATACAAAGTTCCTGTATTTTCTGCTTCCTCTTTAAGGTTTACAACTGGGGCACAAGAAATAGCTAATGGAAAAATAGGGAAAGTGCTTGGCGCAGAAACTTATAGTCCATGTCATTTTGAAAGCACTCATCCGGATTTGTTCTGGTACGGTATACACGGTGTTGAAACTTTGTTTACAGTAATGGGAACAGGTTGTAAATCTGTTGTTCGCGTAAATGCTGATATTGCAGATGTTGTTGTAGGAACCTGGGAGGATAATCGTATAGGTTCTTTTAGAGGAATCCATAAAGGTAAACAGGAATATGGAGGGACAGTTTATGGTGAAAAGGGTGTGTCTACTATCGGAAACTATGGCGGATATGATCCATTACTTGTAAAGATCATTGAATTCTTCGAAACAGGTATCCCACCTGTAAGTTCTCAAGAAACATTAGAAATGTGTGCTTTTATGGAAGCGGCTGATGAGAGTAAGAATAATGGTGGTGCTAGGGTAAGCTTAGAATCTATGTTTAAAAGGGCATTAGCAAAAAATAAGTCATAATATCATTATTGAAATTGATAGGTTAATTTTTCCTCTTTTGATTGATTTTAAGTTTTCAATTTCCTAAAATACTAAATGATGAAAATTAATTATACCAAGACTTTTATCCGCATTCTAATCACTTATGTGTTGGTCTTGCATTCTTTTTCAATCATTGCGGAACCAATACAAAGCACGCTTAAAATAGCCACATTTGATGTAGATGCAACTCCTCCGATTGGAAGCAGTTTGACCTACGACCCAATGGTTAATAACTGGGATCTTGGTCTTCGCGCCAAGGGAATTGTAATTTTAGGTGCTGGTCAACCAATTGTGATGTGTTCAGTTGATTGGATTGGTATCAGTAATGATAGTCAGGATGAATTTAAACGTATCATGGCCCAAGCAGCAGGTACTATTCCCTCTAGAGTAGTAGTTCATGCTATTCACCAGCACGATGCACCTGCATCCGACCTCGGTGCAGAAAAATTATTATTGAAAGCAGGCTTAAATCCAATTGCATTTGATGGTACTTATACAAGAGATCTTATAAAACGTTTGGGTCTAGCAATTAGTAAATCAATAAGTACAGCTTTGCCACTTACTCATATAGGAAGGGCTGAAGCACCGGTTTATCAAGTTGCTTCGAACCGACGCATTCTGGGTGCTGATGGCAAAGCAAAAGCTTCTCGTACTTCAGCAACTCGCGATGCTGCGCTAAGGGCAGAGCCTGAAGGTTTAATTGACCCGATGGTATCTGTGATCAGTTTCTGGACTAATAATAAGCCTGTAGCTGTTTTAAGTTATTATGCATCGCATCCACAAAGTTATTACAGAACGGGAATTGCAAATCCTGATTTTCCGGGAATTGCTCGATTTATGCGTCAGCTGGCAGTTCCAGATGCTCTTCATATTCACTTTAATGGTGCTGGAGGAAATCTTACTGCAGGAAAGTATAACGATGGAGCCAAAGAGAATAGATTGATACTTGCCGAACGTCTTGCTGATGGTATGAAGCGTGCATGGAACTTAACTAAACTAGAGGCTATTAATGCAAGTTCAATTCAGTGGAATGTAGAATCTGTTACATTGAAGCCAGCTCAGGGTATAGAAGCTCTTGAAGCCAAAATAAAAACTGAAACTCCTGTATTTATGGCCAATAATCTGTCTAAACTAGTTTGGTTAAGACGTTTGGAAGCGGGTAAAAAGATAGATCTTTCTTGTTTAAATATTGGCAGTGTCAGGATTTTGCATCTTCCTGGTGAACCATTTGTTGAATATCAGTTAGCAGCAAAAGCTGAACGGCCGGATCTTTTTGTAGCTGTAGCAGGTTATGGTGATTATGGTATGGGATATATTGGTAATGCAGCCGCTTATGCACAAGGTGGATACGAAACAGGACAGGCTTCAGGGGTTACTGCTGAGGCTGAAGGAATTTTGATGGAAGCAATCCGAAAACTTTTACATTAAATGTATTCTGTTTTTGAAATAGTATAGAATCCTATCAATCGGTTTTTTCTTATTTTTTAGCATTTTATTTATTGCCTTTAAAAAAGAGATCTTATGGAATTTAAGGACTTTAATAGAAGAAATTTTATCGCTGCGGTTACCACTACTACGGTTGCAACTGCTTTTTCAAGTATTTTTCCTGTGATGGGAAATACAAAAAGTACTTCAGGGAAATTAGCTTTATTGGGTGGAACCCCAATTCGTGCAAAGGTTTGGCCTAAATGGCCAGCTATGTTGGCAGATGATAAAATGATGGAATCGATTATTAAGACTACAAAAAGTGGTATTTGGAGCCGTATTCAGTCACCAGCAGGTACAGTTGCCACATTTGAAAAAGAATATGCGCGCCTCACAGGTACCCAGTTTTGTGTAGGTACAGGTTCAGGTACTCAGGCACTTAGTACATGTGTTGAGGCACTGGGTTTAGGGCCGGGTGATGAAGTTATTACTTCTCCATACAGCGATTTTGGTACTGTATCTGCTATTTTAACTAGCAGAGCATTGCCGGTACTTGCTGATCTTGATCGCGAATCATTTCAGATGGATCCAGATGAAGTTGAAAAAAGTATCAACAAAAATACCCGAGCTATCATACCAGTTCATATTATGGGGATGCCCTGCAATATGGAAAAGATCATGGCTCTAGCAAAAAAACATAATCTTAAGGTTATTGAAGATGCATGTCAGGTTAATTTTGCTAGGTATCAGGGAAAACAAGTTGGGGCTATTGGCGATCTTGGATGTTTTAGTTTCCAGGCAAGTAAACAAATTTCATGCGGTGAAGGGGGTGCTATTATTGGTAATGATGCCGAATTAATGGATAGATGTTTCACCGTACAGAATCATGGTACTAACCGAAAGGGAAGCAATGTAACCATAGGCCCAAAATACAGGATGAATGAGTTTGAAGGCGCTATATTAATGGGTCAGTTATCATCAGCAAAAGAACGGTTTGAACGACGTAATTCAAATGCTGCATATTTAAGTTCAAAATTGAAAGGCTTTAAAGGCTTAGTTCCTCAAAAGCAATACGAGGGTACTGAAAGTTCAGGCTATTATAAATATGCAATGAGCTATCA
>CAMDQV010000169.1 GCA_945906015.1 Pedobacter schmidteae
GATAAGTGTGCTTGGTCCGCAAACCATTACCTCTGCGCCTAATTTTTGAAGGCAAAGTATATTAGAAAGGGCTACCCTTGAATGAAGTACATCGCCAATTATTGCAATTTTTTTTCCGCTAACCTCACCGTATTTTTCTCTGATTGAAAAAGCATCAAGAAGAGCCTGGGTTGGATGTTCATGCGCTCCATCTCCAGCATTTACTATCTGAGCATTAACATGTTTGCTTAGAAAGATGCCTGCCCCTGGATAGGGGTGCCTCATAACTACCATATCTACTTTCATAGACAGGATGTTGTTAACTGTATCGATTAATGTTTCGCCTTTACTTACCGATGAGGATGAGGCTGCAAAATTTACTGTGTCTGCAGATAATCTTTTCTGTGCAAGTTCAAAGGATAAACGTGTTCGGGTAGAGTTTTCAAAGAATATATTTGCTATGGTTATATCTCTAAGAGAAGGAACTTTCTTAATGGGCCTGTTAAGTACATCTTTAAAAGTATCGGCAGTCTCAAAAATCAATTCGATATCTCTGGTTGTGAGATCTTTTATTCCCAGCAGGTGTTTTGTACTTAAAGTAAGAATTTGTTCTGCCATTATTTTTCTGATAGTAAGATTACTTTGTCTTCTTGATCAGTTTCTTTCCAATTCACTATGACCTTTTGTGAGTCTATCGTGTCAACCTTGATTCCTATATAATCAGCTTCAATAGGTAGATGCCTTGAAAATCGCCTGTCTACCAGGGTGAGTAATTCAACTTTTTCTGGTCTGCCAAATGACTGTAGGGCATCCATAGCTGCGCGGATAGTTCTGCCAGTCCATAAAACATCATCCACCAGAATTACCTTTTTTCCTTCAATTATGAAATCTATCTTGGTACTGCTTGGAATTAATAATCCATCTTTGCGACGAAAATCATCTCGAAAAAAAGTAATATCGAGGTTTCCACTTTCAATTTTAAGGTTCAGTAAGGTCTTTTTCAACTCTTCGATGATTCGATTTGCGAGAAATACTCCTCGAGGCTGAATACCGATGATTACTGAATTATCGAAGTTGTCGTGATTTTCTATTAACTGATGGCAAAGGCGCTGAATGGTGATCTGGAATCTTTGACCGTCTAGCAGAGTTAATGTTTGCATCAGTGGTATAATTTGAGCAAAAGTATAAAAAATTATTATACCCAAGTCCAGAATTCTATAAATTAATAGCAAAGATTAAATTAGTAGGATTTGGAAATTTAAATTTATTGCCAATATTCAATTAAATAAAAAAAGCCCTGACGTAAATCAGGGCTTTGATAAGTTGATAAAGATTTAAAGCTTAATCTTCTGTGCTTTCAACTGCATCAGTACTGGCTACTGCGGCATCATCTTCAGTTTTCTTTGCTTTTTTGGCTTTGCTTTCAGCACCTTCCATCTTTTCTTTCAATTGTGCCAATACACCAAGATCACCTAAAGTAGATTTCTCAACAGACTCTTTTACCTTTTTAACGGCAGTAGTAAAAGCTTTTGCTTCTTTCTTTTTAGCGTTGAATTCTTCTTTGCGTTCTTCAGCTTTTGCCTCTTCCCAAATGCGGGCATGAGAAACTACGATACGCTTAGAATCTTTATTGAATTCAATGATTCTGAATTCAGCAGTCTCTTCCGTTTTTACAGAAGATCCATCTTCTTTTACCATGTGTTTTGTTGGAGCAAATCCTTCAACACCGTATGACAATGCAACGATAGCGCCTTTGTCCGTAACCTTTATTACAGTTCCTTCATGTATTGAGTCAACTGTGAATACAGTTTCGAAAGTTTCCCAAGGATTTTCTTCTAACTGTTTGTGGCCTAAGCTCAGTTTACGGTTAGCTTCATCAAGTTCTAAGACAACTACAGCAAGTTCTTCACCTACTTTAGTGAATTCATTTGGATGGTTTACTTTCTTAGACCATGAAAGGTCAGAAATATGGATTAATCCATCAATGCCTTCTTCGATCTCAACAAATACACCAAAATTGGTCATGTTCTTAACAACAGCTTTGTACTTGCTACCGATAGGATAGCGCTCAGCGATGTTTTTCCATGGATCTGGAGTAAGTTGTTTGATACCAAGACTCATTTTACGCTCGTTACGATCTAATGTCAATACCTGCGCTTCAACTTCATCATTAACTTTCAGGAATTCCTGAGGATTACGAAGATTTTGAGACCATGACATTTCAGAAACGTGAATCAAACCTTCAACACCTGGGGTGATTTCAAGGAATGCTCCGTAATCTGCAACTGTAACAATTCTGCCTTTAACTTTAGATCCGATCTCTAATGTCGTATCTAATGCTTCCCAAGGATGAGGAGTTAATTGTTTTAATCCTAATGCGATACGTTTTTTCTCATCATCAAAGTCTAAAACAACAACATTGATCTTCTGATCAAGGTTTAATACCTCACGAGGATGCTCTATGCGGCCCCATGAAATATCAGTTATATGTAATAAGCCGTCTACGCCACCAAGGTCAATAAACACACCGAAATCGGTAATGTTTTTAACTGTACCCTCAAGTACTTGTCCTTTTTCTAGTTTAGCAACGATCTCAGTTTTTTGATTTTCTAAATCGTCTTCAATCAGAACTTTGTGTGATACAACAACGTTTTTGAACTCGTGATTGATTTTAACAACTTTGAACTCCATTGTTTTACCTACATAGATATCATAATCACGGATAGGTTTAATGTCAATTTGCGATCCAGGAAGGAAAGCTTCAACACCCATAATGTCTACAATTAATCCACCTTTTGTACGGCTCTTAACAAAACCAGTAATAATTTTGTCTTGATCTAAAGCTTCATTGATAGTTTCCCATGAACGTTGAGTTTTTGCACGCTTACGAGATAATACTAACTGTCCGTTAGCATCTTCCTGCGATTCTACAAATACGTCTACTGAATCACCAACCTTAAGGTCAGGTGTATCACGGAATTCTGATAATGATACTAAGCCGTCAGATTTAAACCCGATGTTTAATACCACATCTTTGTTGTTGATCGATACAATAATACCCGAGATAATCTCGCCTTTGTTGATCGAATTGAAAGTTCCTGCATACATTTCTTCAAACTTTTCACGGTCTGCAGCACTGTAATTTCCGAAACCTTTATCATCCGCATCCCAGTCAAAATCGCCGGTAGGGGTGATTAATGTTTTTGATTTAATCTCTTCGATCGACACAGAATCAGCTTCTGATTCAATGGTTTCCTTTTGTTTAACCGTAGTGGTTTCTTCGCCTTGAAGTTCTGCTTGTTTAGCAGTCAACTCCTTTACAGCTTCTAGTTTTTTAGCCATTAATTAATTTATCTCCTTTTTCCGATATTAAATCGGATTGCAAAGGTAGAAAAATTCATTTTTATTAAAAAACATTTTATGCTTTATTTTCAATTAATTACGCGCAGAACTTGTTGATACTAATCACTTTATTAAAATCAAGTATGTTTATCCAGCATATTTGAACATTTTATACAGTGAATACGTATTTTGGAGTGGGTTGTATGAATTCTTTTGAGATGAAAATATTGACCAATCATCTTATTTGCTTAAAATAAGATTTGTTAATTCATGAACAGATTAAGATTATAATTCTGAGAAGTATTTCAATGATTTAATTTTTCGCCAAAAGTGGTTTAATATATCCTAAAGCAAATTCCAGCTGCTGTGTTTCATCAATATGGCTATTGTCTAATACCACGGCGTCTTGTGCTTGAATCAAAGGACTTTCCTCTCTGGTGGTGTCTTGATAGTCGCGTTTGGCAAGATTTTCAAAGATTTCTTCCATATTAACCTTTTCACCCTTAAGAGTTAGTTCGTTATATCTTCTTTCTGCCCTAATCTGAGGATCAGCGGTCATGAATAATTTTAGATCTGCATTCGGGAAGACCACCGTTCCAATATCGCGTCCGTCCATTACGATATTGCCTGATCTGCCCAATCTTTGCTGTTGTTTCACCATCTCAATACGAACATTTTTGATCGCACTAACTGTACTTACTTTATCAGCAACTGGCATCTGACGTATTTCTTTCGAAACGTCTTCGCTATTCAGGCTAATTAATGTTTGATTA
This sequence comes from Pedobacter schmidteae, assembly GCA_945906015.1. GTDB lineage: Bacteria > Bacteroidota > Bacteroidia > Sphingobacteriales > Sphingobacteriaceae > Daejeonella > Daejeonella schmidteae_A. The sequence goes on from CAMDQV010000169.1 coordinate 4,095, forward strand.
TCTGATGTCTGAAAATCAATCTGGATATTATTTAATGCATCTATTATCGATTGCTGATCCCTGAGATCAATATTTTGCCTAATAAAAAATAGGGTTACAGCCCTATACATCGCTCCGCTATCGATATAGATGAAGTTCAGTTTTTTAGCCAGGGCTTTTGCCAGGGTGCTTTTACCGCATGAAGAATATCCATCAATGGCTACAACAATATTTTTGCTCATCTCTACAAAAATAGGATTTGCATTCGATATCTTTCAAAAGACTTTAAAAGCTTCCTCTTAATTTCATAATGATTATTTTTGTGTATGACATTTTCTAAACAGGATCTTTTGAAGGAAATAACATTCCGGACTTCAAGAAGCGGGGGTAAGGGTGGACAGAATGTCAATAAAGTATCAAGCAAGGTTGAACTTAATATAAATATTAAGTCATCGTCGTATTTTACTGATGAAGAAAAGGAATTGTTAATCAAAAAACTTTCCAACCGGATCAATTCAGAGGGAGTACTTCAGGTTATCACAGAAGAGGAAAGAAGTCAGTTACATAATAAAGTGAAGAGTTTGGATAAGCTTATGGTTATTTTAAAGAAGGCATTATACAAGCCAAAGCCAAGAAAATTAAGTAAACCTAAGAGATCAGCAATAGAAAAACGTTTAAAATCAAAGCAATTAACAGCTTTAAAAAAATTGAGCCGAAGGGGTAATTTTAATGATTAGATCAATACTGATCAGATCTAGTTAATTTTATAATACAATGCAATGGATCCAAATTGATGTGGCTTTGCTATGCTTTCCACTTCTCTGGTTTTTAAAATTATTGAAAAATCGACAGTAAATCGGTTTTGCGAATAGATTGCTCCTACCTGCTGGCTGAAAACAACTGGCTTTATATCAAATACCACAGGTCCTTTATCTTTTATGAAGAGTCCACCCTGAATGGTGGCATCATAAGCGATAAAATGCAACATGGGCTTTGCATAAAAAAAGAACTCTCTGTTGTGTTGATCCTTTTGAGGATTATTTTTTGAAAGCCTGCTTTGCAAACTTGCTGAATTATAAAATGGATTTATTGCTCCGATACGTAACAT
>CAMDQV010000170.1 GCA_945906015.1 Pedobacter schmidteae
AATAAAAACAGAATCAACAGCGCCATTCGCTCCTATACAATAATTAGAAATGATTTGGTAATCCTTAACATGAAGTAAAGCGGCAACAGGAACAAGTCCTATATCTACCTTATTTTCAATAAGTTTACTTGCGCAATCTGAAGGAATATCTAAGCTTAATTCTATTTCATCCAGAATACGTGAATGCATTAATCCATAAACGAAAGGCTTGGAATTGGTATAGGAAACTGCAGATACTTTTATCTTATTCAAAACTGATCTGATGGGAATTCTAAATGGTTAGTATTATTAAAATCAAGGATATGAAATTCTTTTCCATCAAATCCAATTTTATAAAGTGTAGTGTTTGAGTGAGGAAAAGTATCCATTTCAGTTAGTGGTTGATTGGTCAATAGGCAAAGTAATAAACGCATGGCACGCCCATGCATGCATATTAATATATTTTTGTCATTATTTTCTTCTCTTAATTTTTCAAGTACGATTAACTGACGTTCCTTAACCTCCAAGGGGCTTTCGCCATGCTCAAATTTGTGATGAAGTTGACCAGCTCTCCAGTTATGTGTTATCTTTTCAAAATCTGCTCTAATTTGTTCAGTACTTTCTTGACCTTCATGAATACCCCATCCTAATTCATCTAAACCAGGATATTGGGTCCATGGTATATAGCTATCAATAAATTTTTGAACAGTTTGATGGGTTCTTTTTAAACTTGAAGTATAGATAGTGTCAAACGGAATATGTTTGTAGGCTCTGTAAAATGCATCGGCCTGATCTCTACCTTTTTCATTTAATTCAGAATCCATTCCACGACCCTGAACAATACCGAGCTTGTTCAGATCTGTTTCACCATGCCGGATTATATAAATTATTTTCTTCAATTGATCACAGGTAATTGATAATATTTAGGCTTTTCCATTTCCGGAAATTGATACTCATTATAATCTGTTATGACATTATACAAAGTGTCGCGCTCTACCGGATGTCTCCCAATTTGTTTGATCAGCTCTACTAATTCCTGAGTACTCATTGCAGGATGTTGTTCTTCAGCTCCAGCCATTGAATAGATCTTCGTAGTATCATCTAATGTGCCGTCAATATCATCTACACCAAAATTTAGTGATAATTGTGCCGTGCTACGACTAATCATTGCCCAATAGGCTTTGATATGATCAAAGTTATCTAGGTATATTCTAGAAATTGCATAATTCCTAAGATCTTCGATTACAGAAACTTCAGGTATATGTGACATTTGATTATCTTGATTTCTAAATTTAAGAGGAATAAATGTTTGAAAACCGCCTGTTCTATCTTGTAATGTCCTTAATTGATCAAGATGATCAACGCGATGTTTAAATTCTTCAATATGACCGTATAGCATAGTTGCATTTGATCGCATACCTAATTTATGCCATTCTTCATGTATTTGCAGCCATTGCTCTCCAGTACATTTATCTTTTGCAATTATTTCTCTGATTTCGGGAGCAAATATCTCTGCTCCACCACCAGGAATAGAGTTAAGACCTGCTTCTTTCATTAATTTCATTCCTGAAGCATAATCAATCTTAGCTTTTTTAAATATATAATGATATTCAACAGGTGTTAAGGCTTTTATATGAAGTTCAGGTCTGTGTTTACGAATAGCAGTAAAGAGTTCTGAGTAAAATTTCAAATCATACTGAGGTAAAACTCCCCCAACAAGGTGTACTTCTGTTACAGGCTGCCCGTCGTATTTTTTAACGATTTCAAGCATTTCATCCATCGCATACTCCCAGCCTTGAGATTTTTCTTTAATCAGGACTGAATAAGAACAGAATTTACAATCATAGATACATAAATTGGTAGGCTCAATATGAAAATTTCGATTAAAATAAGTTTTGTGGCCGTGTCGCTTTTCCCGAATATAATTGGCAAGTACGCCCAAATACCCTAATTCGGCTTTTTCATAAAGTAAAATGCCTTGATCAATAGAAATACGTTGATTTGATCTAACCTTTTCTGCAATATTCTTGAGTTCTGCAGAAAGATTTGAATCCTGTATGAGTAGGTCTAGGTTTGTCTCAGCTTTCATTATACTATTTATGCAAAAGTACACTATTGTACATCATTCAATATCATTTGCTTGTAAAAGCATTTTTTTTACTCTTTTTTATACTACAGATACATTCATTTGTAATAAATTGGTAAAATGAGCTATCCTTTTTTATTCTTTATTTAACTTGGTGCCAGAAAAGAGAATATAATTTTTAAATTGATTGATTATGAAGATTGAGACTATCGCTATACACGCTGGTAATACAATAGATGAGCATACCAAAGGTGCAATTCAGCCTATTACTTTATCTACTACTTTTGAACGCGGAGAGGATGGTGGATATCCCGGAGGATTTGTTTACTCAAGAGCTGATAATCCAAACAGGAAATCTTTGGAAAATGTAATTGCAAAATTAGAAGGCGCTGTAGAAGCTGCAGCATTTTCATCAGGAAACGCTGCAGGAGGAGCTGTATTTCAGGCTTTGGGACCTGGTGTACATATAATTGCTCCTGATGATATGTATCATGGACTTCGTAATCAATTAGTACAGGTTTTTTCTGGAATTATTGATGTAGATTTTGTTGATCTGTCAAATTTAACAACAATAAAAAATGCAATTAAACCCGAAACAAAGTTAATATGGATTGAAACACCTTCAAATCCTTTGTTAAAGATTTGTGATATTGAAGCGATTACTCTTCTTGCAAAACAGCATAATATAATGGTGGTTTGCGATAATACTTTCAGCACTCCAATGCTTCAACGACCTTTGGAATTAGGTTGTGATTTAGTTATGCATTCTACGACTAAATATCTTGGCGGACATAGCGACGTAATCGGTGGTGCTTTAGCTACAAAAGAAGACAATGATTTTTGGAAAAAGATTAAACGTGTACAGGTTCTTTCAGGCGCTGTTCCTGCCCCATTTGATTGTTATATGACCGTTAGAGGAATTAAAACCTTGCCTTATAGAATGAAGGCACATACTGAGAATGCTGTTATTTTAGCTAATTTTCTTGATTCACATGAACTGATTGAAAAGGTATACTATCCTGGATTAATAAATCATCCGGGTCATGAGATCGCAAAAAAACAAATGAAGGCATTTGGTGCTATGTTATCTTTTCTGGTAAAGGGTGGATCTGATGAAGCGCGTAAAGTTGTTAACTCTGTTAAACTATTTATTCAGGCAACAAGTTTAGGTGGCGTTGAAAGTTTAATTGAGCATAGAGCCTCTGTTGAAGGACCAGATACTAAAACACCTCAAAATTTAATTCGGGTTTCTGTTGGTCTGGAGAATTCAGAAGATCTTATTGAAGATTTAAACCAGGCATTGAGTCAACTAAATAAAAATTAATTAACTGTAAATCAATTGATTACATTTTCAATAAAAATTAAATTTGGTTTCAATGCCAACATCCTTATATATTTGAAATAATATTTGGTAGCAATACCAATCTGTCTTCAATAAAATTGCTTTATTGATTTATACAGAAGTGGCGAGAGATCAGGCTCTATGACCCACTGACAACCCCCCGATCGGTTTCGGGGAAGGTGCCAATTCCTGTCCCGAAAGGGAAACTATAAACACATATTGAAATGAAAAAAGAAAAATCTGCAGTTTCTTTATTTCCCCAAGCGGAAATAAAAATCAAATCCCAAAATCTTTCCTGCTCATCATCTACATTCAATTGTTGTATGTGCATGCCTTGTTGGTATTGTTGTTAATTGTTAATTCAAGATAATTCTTGAATCCATTTTAAACAATGCCCTGATGAGTTACTCTCAATTTCTATTCTTTTAAACATTTATCAAAAAAATATCTAAAAACGTATTATCATGTCAACACAAAACTTAAAATTTGAAACATTACAATTACATGCCGGACAGGAAGTAGATCCTACAACAGGTTCCAGAGCAGTGCCTATTTATCAAACCACCTCATACGTATTTAAAAGTTCTGAGCATGGAGCTAACCTTTTTGCGCTGAAAGAGTTCGGTAATATTTATACACGTTTAATGAATCCAACTACTGATGTGTTTGAGAAACGTATTGCTGCGCTTGAAGGCGGTGTAGCTGCTCTGGCAGTTTCATCAGGACAGGCTGCTCAGTTTATTGCCTTAAACAATATTTTGCAGGCTGGTGATAATTTTGTGACTTCATCCTATTTATATGGAGGTTCATACAATCAATTTAAAGTAGCATTTAAGCGACTTGGTATTGAGGCTCGTTTTGCAAAAGGTGATGATTCGCAAAGTATTGAATCATTGATCAATGAAAAAACTAAAGCTATATATGTTGAAACAATTGGTAACCCAAGCTTTAGTATTCCTGATTTCGAGAAGATCTCAGAAGTTGCCAAAAAGCATGATTTGCCTCTGATCGTTGATAATACCTTTGGTGCAGCAGGTTATCTGTTCCGTCCTTTAGAACATGGTGCAAATGTTGTAGTTCAATCTGCCACAAAATGGATTGGTGGTCATGGAACTAGTATTGGAGGTGTGATTGTGGATGGTGGAAATTATAATTGGGGAAATGGTAAGTTTACGCAATTTATCGAGCCATCTGAAGGTTATCATGGATTGGTTTTCAATAGTATTTTTGGAATTGGAGGTCCATTTGGAAATATTCAGTTCATCATTCGCGCACGTGTTGAAGGATTACGTGATTTTGGACCTTCTCAGTCTCCATTTAATTCATTCCTTTTATTACAGGGAATAGAAACGCTGTCGCTTCGTGTTCAGCGTCATGTGGATAATACTTTAGAACTTGCAAAATGGCTTGAAAGTCATCCTCAGGTTGATAAGGTTGTTTATCCTGGATTAAGCAGTAGCCCTAATCACGCTCTGGCCAAGAAATATTTAAAAAATGGCTTTGGAGCTGTCCTATCTTTTGAGATCAAAGGCGGGAAAGATGCAGCAATTAAGTTTGTAGATAATTTAAAACTAATCAGTCATCTGGCAAACGTTGGCGATACTAAAACATTAATCATTCAGCCAAGTGCTACTACTCACCAGCAATTAAGTGATGCTGAGCAAATTGCCGCTGGTGTTAATCCAGCATCTTTAAGAGTATCAGTAGGTATAGAGCATATTGATGATATCAAGGCAGATATTGAACAAGCATTTG
>CAMDQV010000171.1 GCA_945906015.1 Pedobacter schmidteae
TCTCATCAATACTATTACCAGACAATTTTAATCGAAGAAATAACAATCTGAATTTATCACTAAGAGTACCAATAGGAGATTTGAGCGTTCTAATTAGAGAAGAAGCGTCTCTAAGAGGATCGCCAATTTCATATCTCCCAGAATCAGTAAGAATGATAGAACCCGGACTAAAAGACTGAAGATCAAGTGCTTTATAATCAAGAAAATGTTTTGCTTCAGGATAGGCGGTGAGAAAAACCTGAAAGCCTCTGTCCAGTAAAAATCCATTTATTTTATCTGTCCTGACCCTTCCTCCCGGTCCATCTGAAGCTTCAATGATTTTTACCTTACGACCTGCTGACTTCAAGACACGCGTGGCAGTTAGTCCTGCGAGCCCTGCTCCAATTATTAAGATGTCAATTTTAGTAGTATTCAAAATATTTTTTGAATACTGCCAAGAAATGATTTAAGCAAATTTTGCATACGGCAGTCTACCTAAATGTTCTGTTTCAAAATAACTATCTAATCCTGCGACTGTAACCGTCCCAGCTTTTATATGATCTACATAACCGTCGATGGCAATAACATCATCATCCATCAAAACATGAACAATTTCACCAATCAGCATCTTCGTATTATTGATTGAAATATCAATAATCTCTCTCACTTCCATACCGATCTTTATACTTGATTGAGCAACGAATGGAGCCTCAAAATTATCATAAAAATATTCTTTAAATCCGCAGGGTTCAAATTCTGAATGCCCTGAAGGAAATCTGGCACTTGTTTGATGTGCCTGAGGATACCATTCAGACAAAACATTATTCAAGGTGTACTGTCCTGTTTGCTTAATATTTTTCAATGAATCATGCTCATCCCCATCAGGTCTGAATATCATGCCAAGTAAAGCAGGACTAGCCCCAAGATGAAAAACTGAGTTAAAAAGCGCTAAATTACTAATTCCTGAAACATTAATCGTTCCAAGCATTTGAAGGCACTTATATCCGGGAAGGCTATTTACAAAAGTAGTTTTGTAACGTTTTTCCGTAGCCAAAATATTATCCCGACTAAAATTCATCTTTAAAGATTTTTTAAATTTCCCATTCCACCATCCACTCCTAGTACCTGACCACTGATCCAGCTACTTTCATCAGTTAATAAAAATGAAATTGCAGATGCTGTATCTTCGGGCTTACCAATTCTACCCAATGGATGTCGTTTGGCTGAAGTTTCGCGTTTATCTGGTGTATTAAGAAGGTTTGAAGCCAAAGGAGTATCTGTCAATGATGGCGCAACTACATTCACGCGTATATTCTGTGAAGCAAATTCTGCTGCCAGAGATAATGCAAGACCTTCTACCCCACTTTTTGCAGCCGCAATACTAGCATGATAACTCATACCATTGCGGGCCGCAACAGAACTAATCAGTACAATAGAAGATGACTTTGCATTTCTTAATGAACGATAGGCCTGCTGAATAGTTTTTACAGCACCAAGCACATTTAAACGATATTCTGTTATAAAATCATCTTCGGTCAAGCGACTAAATGGCTTAAGGGTTATGCTTCCAACTGCATATACCAAACCATGAATTTGCTCGGGCAAAAAATCAATTAGTGATACTTCTTCAGATAAAACATCAAACTTAATATAGTTCACTCCTTCCGGCCATTCATCTGATGCAGTTCGAGAAGCAGTATAAATCTGTGCTCCTTTTGCAGAAAGTGACTTAACGAGCGTTAAACCAATCCCAGAGCTTCCTCCAATAATGAGAATATTTTTACCACTCAAACTCATTAACCTATATGCTTTAAAAATTCATTCCTAGTTTCAGGTAATAAGAATTTACCACAATATTCAGCGGTAACGGTAGAACTGTTCATATCTCTTACACCCCTAGATGACACGCAATGATGATGTGCATCAATGATAACTGCAACATCTTCTGTTCCTAGAGCAAGTTTCATTTCATTGGCAATTTGAATGGTTAGTCTTTCTTGCACCTGTGGTCTTTGTGAATAATACTGTACAATACGGTTAAGCTTAGAAAGACCGATTACCTTTCCTTGGCTGATATAAGCCACATGAGCCTTACCCGTAATTGGTACAAAATGATGCTCACAATTACTGTAAACTGAGATATTACGTTCAACCAGCATTTGATTGTACTTATAAACATTTTCAAATAAGGTTGGCTTTGGTTTAAGTTTAGGATTCAAACCACTGAATATTTCCTTGACGTACATTTTGGCAACCCTTTTTGGAGTATCCTTTAAACTGTCATCAGTCAGATCAAGACCCAGGATATCCATAATTTGTGTAAAATGTTTACTAATTAGCTGGATTTTTATATCGTCATCCATTTCAAATGCATTCGTCCTTAAAGGCGTATCAAAAGAAGTAGATATATGCTCATCAGAGATCATGTCCATTAATTCATCCTCGGTGCTGATCAGATTTCGTAGCGTACTATTAGTATTCATTAGTATAGTTTCGTATTAATTTGACACAATTATAGTGGTTATGTTTTAATTTTAACGAAGAAATTGGGTCGCACTTTTGTCATAATTAAACTGAAGTACAATACAGGGTAAATTTTAAAGGCAAAAGCGGATATAAATCAATAATTTAAAAAATACCACTAGCAGAAAATTTAATAATTAGTACAGTAAAAAAATTTGAAAAACAAAACAAGATCTTATTTCCAGGGATAATAAATTTATTATTTCTGATAAATTTTTAACTGCTATGAATTCTTTGCAACAATTAACCTATAATCCCTACAAAAAGAGTCAAATACAAAAGATATTACAATTGATCCTAATTAAACGTTTAAACAATCATACCTTTGCATCCGCAACTATAGTGTTGCAAGCTATTCGTTCAGGAATATCATGTCAAAACTTAATGCCCGAGATAAATTCATTGATTTATCTGATTATGGTAGGCCAATGGGGAAATTATTCGCTAATCAGGTAAGCAGTACTTTTATCACTCCTGTTCATGTAACTTTACTTTTTGGTATCTGCGGACTAATAGCGATCTATTGCATATTTAATGGCTATTATTGGGGCGCATCCTTTTTTATCATTCTAAAATCAATTATTGATGCTGCCGATGGAGAACTGGCAAGAATAAATAAAACTCCTTCTTATACAGGAAGATATCTGGACAGTATTTTTGACATAATTTTGAATTTTTTAATCTTCACTGCGATAGCCTATGTCACAAAAAGCAGCTTTCTATATGCCTTCTTAGCTTTTTTGGGAATACAACTACAGGGAACACTTTATAACTATTATTACGTCATTTTAAGAAATAGTTCAGAGGGTGGTGATAAAACTAGTAAGATCTTTGAACATGAATCGCCAATAGCTTTACCCGGAGAGGGACAGCGTTCAGTAGATATTTTATTCTACATATATTACCTAGTATATGGCTTTTTTGATAAAATAATCCATGTTTTAGATCCTGAGGCTTTTAAAGTTAAAATCTTTCCATCTTGGTTTATGACTTTAATTTCGATTTATGGATTGGGTTTTCAATTGCTCATTATTGCATTTATGCTTCCCATGAATTTAATTCAATACATCGTTCCGTTCTTTATTGTTTACAGCTTTTTTATCATTATTTTGATTAGTATCAGGAAAATTAAAATAATTTAAGCCAGAATTTGAATTCATATATTAATTTCCGATAAATTAGAAATTAAGCACCCCATTCTTAAAAACATTGATCCTGTTTACTATTGTTTGCTTAACAACATCTTTTTACATGTTCAGAATGAAAAAATCATTATTTTTTGTAACAGATTAATGAACAATCTTTTTTTAATCCATAATTTTTCTGAAATTGTCAAAAATTTAAAACAAAAAAATTATGGCAGGTTTAGGTGGTCCCGAAATTATTTTAATTGTATTGGTCATATTATTGATGTTCGGCGGGAAGAAACTCCCAGAGCTTATGCGCGGTTTAGGTCGTGGCATGAAAGAATTTAAAGATGCTAAAGACGGAACTTCAGAAGAAACTGAAGTTAAACAAGCTCCGGTAATAAAAGAAAACTAATAAAAAAGGGTCCGAAAAGACCCTTTTTTATGTTTTAACCATTCGTTTATTAAAATATCTTTCTTAATTCTTTCCTAATATCTGACTGGCATGATTCTTTGTATCAATCTCAGTAATCACCCGATTAATATATCCATCCTTATTAATTAGAAATGTAGTACGTGTTGTGCTGAAAGCCTTAATTCCGTTTTTTTCTTTCTCTGTCCAGACACCATAGTTTTTTACGATCGTTTTATCTACATCAGCCAATAAAGAAAATGGCAAAGCATTTTTTTCTATAAAACTTCTGTGCGAAGCTTCATCATCTATACTTACTCCAAGTATGATATAACCTTCCTTTTTAAGCTCTTTAAAATTATCACGCAAGCTACAAGCTTGAGCAGTACACCCAGAGGTATTATCTTTTGGATAAAAATAAAGCACTAATTTTTTGCCTTTAAACTGACCGAGCGAAACAGTTTTACCATTTTGATCTTTTGAAGTAAAATCAGGGGCCTTATCTCCTGCCTTTAATAGGGTCTGAGCCTGATTAACCATCGGAGAAATAAGAAGGAGCAGCAGTACTATTTTAATAAATGATTTCATAGTTTATAAGTTTTTCTTAAAAATACAATTTTCAATTTAAAGGATCATAGTGAGAATTAAATTTAAAGAAAATCTTTTCTTTAACTGAATGATACTAATTAAAACATATAAACCGCAATATCTCCGGCACCCACATCAACTGTAGTGTCATAAACTTTTGCGGGCACAATGGAGCCATCTTTCAATACCCTCTTCAAATTATCATTGCCTAATAGAGTCAATTGCATACTGTGTTTATAATCCATATTAACGATTACAAGAAATTGCTTATCCCCATTTTCAAGGATGGATACTATGGCAGGCTTTCCACCAGTTTCCAAAACTTTCAAAGATGCCGGAAGCGTAGATAAACGATTTGTTCCAATTGGTGTTTCCTTTCCAGCAAAGTTGATTGATATCAATTTAGCCCCATAAAATACTCCTGCCAGATTTTTTATTTCCTGGTTTAATAGTTTAATATCATCATAAACAGCTGATCTTTTACCTGTTAAAGAGATTGGTGCTCCTCGAAAATCTTC
>CAMDQV010000172.1 GCA_945906015.1 Pedobacter schmidteae
CTTAAAAATAAGCTGATCAAAAAAATACCTTTAGGCTTATTTCTGTTTTTCATTTTATTATATGCAGGTTGCCAGATGGCTAAACAGCAGTCCAGAACTTGGAGTACCTACAAGGCGGATGCAAATAGCAGTAGTTTTTCTCCTTTGAAGCAAGTTAACAAGTTAAATGTTACCGACTTAGAATTAGCCTGGACATTCCCCTACCAGGATGCTCCTCCAGGTGCAAAAACCTCTAGAAGTGAAGCAAATCCAATTGTAATAGACGGTGTGATGTTTATTTCATCAGCCCGTAATAGGATTTATGGCATTAATGCAAGTAATGGCAAACAAATATGGTCTTTTGATCCGTTTAACGGCGAATTAGGTGGGGGGTATAGTCGTGGAGTTACCTATTGGGAAGATGGAAACGATAAAAGAATTCTATTTACTGCTGGAAATCATCTCTTTGCGGTAGATGCCCGATCAGGCAAATTAATTTTGTCATTTGGTCAGAATGGGAAAGTGAATCTAAATTTTGGTATGAGGGGCGATCCTGATAAGATATTTGTTGCACCTACCTCACCCGGGATTATTTATAAAGACCTACTGATTCTGGGTACATCAGTTTCAGAATTATATGGCGCCGAGCCTGGTTACCAGCGTGCCTATAATGTTAAAACAGGGAAGCTGGTTTGGACTTTCCATACTATTCCACATCCTGGAGAATTCGGATATGATACCTGGCCAAAAGATGCCTGGAAATATTCAGGAGGCGTTAACGACTGGTCTGGAATGAGCCTTGATGAAAAACGGGGGATGGTATTCCTTGCATTGGGATCGCCCTCTTATGATTTTTACGGCGGAGATCGAAAGGGCCAAAATTTATTCGGTAACAGTGTTGTGGCTCTTGATGCTCAAACTGGGAAATATATCTGGCATTTTCAAACTATTCATCATGACCTTTGGGATTATGATCTGTCGGCACCTCCAAATTTAGTATCTGTTGTTCATGATGGAAAAAAAATTGATGCGGTAGCACAAACCTCGAAAATAGGATTTATTTATTTGCTCAATCGCGAAACTGGGGAACCCTTATTTCCAATTGAAGAGCGCCCAGTACCTGCTTCAGATGTGCCCGGAGAAGAAGCCTGGCCAACTCAACCATTTCCATTAAAACCAAAGCCTTATGCCCGCCAGCATATTTCATTGGATGATCTGAGCAATTTTTCAAAGGAGTCAAATGATGAACTATTGAAAAGATTTAAGTCCATAAGATATGAAGGTCTTTTTACTCCACCTTCCTTAAGAGGCAATGTCAATCTTCCTGGAACTAGTGGAGGCTCAAATTGGGGGGGAGGTGCTTTTGATCAGACAAGCGGGATAATTTATGTTAGGGCTACAAATACCCCCGGAGTGAGCCTCATGAAAAAAATGGAATCTGAAAATGAATCAGGCACCCCATTTAGCCGGGGGGAAGCCCTGTATGCTACGTATTGCCAGGCTTGTCATGGGATAGATAAGAATGGGGATGCAGATTTTCCCTCATTAGCAGGCCTTAAAAGCCGAATGACTGAAGAAGAAGTATTAATTAAAATAAGAGGTGGTGGTGGCAGGATGCCATCTTTTGCAAATATAATTGCAGGAAAGGAAGAGGCTATTATTTCGTTTCTATTTAATAATGATTCACAATCAGCAAGGGAAATTAATTTTATGAAAGAAATAGCAAAAAGTGAATCAGCGAATAAGGAAGCGGATAAATTTAAACTAAGCACCCCCGTCAGGTACCTTGATATTTTATCCAATGGTAAATTCAGTGATGTAAAAGGGCGCTATGGTATTAAACCTCCATGGACGACCCTAAATGCAATTAACCTTAATACTGGTGACTATGAATGGTCTATTCCATTGGGTAATTATCCACATTTGCAGGAAAAAGGGGAGCCGGAAACAGGTTTCGAAGGGAATACCGGGCCAATTGTAACTGCCGGTGGCCTTGTATTTATCGGTGCTATCATGGGTGCAAATAATTTTAAGTTTCGGGCTTATGATAAAGATACAGGTAAGTTGTTATGGGATACTCAAATTCCAGCAAATACCACATCCAATGCATCCACTTATTTAAGTGGTAAAAAACAATATATTGCTGTTTCAGTGGCAGGTGATTTAACTAATCCTGCAGGATATATTATGGTTTATGCTTTGTTTGATAAGAAAAAATAAAATATATTTTGTTGATTTTTATTAAATTTTCCCTTCCCCTCTTTTTTATAATTAGTAATCTCTCTGTATATTTTATGCAATAATTCCTAACAATTTGCTATTACTGAATTAATATTCAGGTAATATGTGTTCTTTATTATTGCCAAGTTAAAACAGAACGAATTGAATCAAATCTACGCTCAGTTATCTGAACTTCTTTTCCACTTCATCTTTATTCGTTTTTCTAAGATTAACTCCTTTTTTAGACATTAATGAATAAAAACAAGAGACACGTAGAACTAGTTGTGATCTCAGATGTGCACCTCGGCACTTATGGCTGTAGGGCAAAAGAGCTACTGTATTATTTGAAATCAATCAAGCCCAAAATTGTTGTATTGAATGGTGATATTATTGATATATGGCAATTCAATAAAAGCTATTGGCCTAAGTCGCATATGAAGGTTATTAAGCATCTTATGAACTGGCTTAGTAAAGGTGTTAAAGTTTATTATATAACAGGCAATCATGACGAAATGCTTCGAAAGTTTGAAGGTTTCAAGATGGGGTCTTTCCAAATACTTAATAAGCTGATTATTGAGCTAGATAACCAGGAAAAGGCCTGGATATTTCATGGTGATGTTTTTGATGTGACCATGCAGCATTCAAAGTGGCTTGCAAAGCTTGGAGCCATAGGTTATGATACACTGATTATCATTAATAGTCTTGCAAACTGGATATCAGAAACAATATTTAAAAGGGGTAAAATCTCATTCTCTAAAAAAATTAAAAATAGTGTTAAGGGTGCTGTTAAATTCATAAATGGGTTTGAAGAAACTGCTGCAGAAATTGGCATAAGTAATAATTATCACTATGTAGTTTGTGGCCATATTCATCAACCAGAAATGCGCAAAATTGAACATACTCATGGAAGTATCATGTATCTTAATTCTGGAGATTGGATTGAGAATCTTACTGCTTTAGAATACCATAAAGGTGAATGGGATTTATTTCGCTTTAGTGAATCAGAAAGGATTGCTATGTTAAAAAATGCTGAAGAAGAAGCTGAAGGAGATGTTGAAGAAATGGATGATAAGAAATTATTTAGTCAGATGGTTTCTGAATTTAATTTAAAAAAATCATGAAGATTCTTTATGCAATACAAGGTACAGGCAATGGGCATGTTACCCGTGCAAGAGAGATCATTCCATTGTTAAAAAAAGAGCACGATGTTGATTTATTGATCAGTGGAACTCAGGCAGATGTAGCACTACCATTTGAAATCAACTATCGCTTTCATGGCTTAAGTTTTATATTCGGTAAAAAGGGAAATGTAGACATTGCCGAAACGTATAAAAAATCTCGTTTAAAGCAGTTGATCAAAGACATAAAATCACTTGCTGTTAACGAATATGATTTGGTAATCAGCGATTTTGAACCCGTTTCATCCTGGGCTTGTTATTTTGCCGGAAAGCCTTGTGTTTCAATTAGTCACCAGGCGGCTGTTATTAACAAAAAAGCTCCGAAAGCTAAGAATTTTGATCCTCTTGGAAAAGTTATTCTTAGGTCTTATGCTCCCTCAACCAGTCAGTATGGCTTTCATTTTTTACCTTATGACAGCAATATCTTTACTCCTGTAATTCGTGCTGAAGTACGCCTCAAAGAACCCATTAATTTGGGTCATTATACCGTTTATCTGCCTGCATATGATGATGAACGACTAGTAAAAATATTATCGAAAGTCCAAAATGTGCAGTGGCAGGTATTTTCAAAACATAATAAGGAGTCATTTCACGAAAAAAATGTCTGGATACGACCTATCAATAATGACGAATTTATAGATAGCATGTCAAAGGCAGACGGTGTGTTTTGCGGAGCTGGATTTGAAACTCCTGCAGAAGCACTATTTCTGAAAAAGAAGTTGATGGTTATTCCTATGGCTGGCCAATATGAGCAGCAATGCAATGCAGAGGCCTTAAAAAATCTGGGGGTTCCTGTCATTAAAAGTTTGAAGAAAAAACACCTGCAAAAAATAGTTGACTGGGTTTCTAGCGGCAAAGTTATTCCGGTAAATTTTCCGGATATGACTGAAAAAATATTGAAAGATATCATTGAAAAGGAATCACAGAATTTATCAGAAAATAAGCCTTTAAAAATTAAGCGATCTGATTTTAAATTATTTCGAAATTCTAATTTCTTTAAGATATTAGAGAAAACTTCTTTTAAATTATTTTGATAATTAATAAGTCCGATTTTGGTGAGCAATTTGTCTGGGGTGTAGCAGCTTCGGCATTTCAAACTGAGGGTTCGGTCAATTCAGATGGTAAAGGTCCTTCAATATGGGACGAGTTTTCGAAAAAAAAAGGAAAGATCTTCAAAGGACATTCTGCCGATGTAAGTTGTGATTTTTATAATCATTATACCGGAGATATTGCATTGATGAAATCAATGCACATCAATAATTTCAGGTTTTCAATCTCCTGGTCGCGCATATTTCCAAATGGTAGTGGACAATTAAATAGTAATGGAGTTGCATTTTATGACCGCGTTATAAATCTTTGTCTTGAATTTGGTATTACCCCATGGGTAACTATTTACCATTGGGATTTGCCTCAAGCACTCCAGCAAAAAGACGGATGGGCAAACCGAGATATTGTTAATCATTTTTCGGAGTATGTGTCTTTTTGTATCAATCATTTTGGCGACAGAGTAAAGCATTGGATGATATTGAACGAGCCAATGGTCTATACTGGGGCTGGATATTTTCTTGGCATTCATGCGCCAGGCAAACGGGGTATGGATAATTTTATTCCGGTAATCCATCACTCAGCACTTTCGCAGGCTGTAGGTATTACACTTGCAAAACAACTACGGAGCGATCTGGAGGTTGGCACAACTTTTTCGTGTTCAGCCATACATCCGCATACAAACAGTGAAAAGGATATCAAGGCGGCAGATAAAGTAGATGCCC
>CAMDQV010000173.1 GCA_945906015.1 Pedobacter schmidteae
CCTGAAAAATATATACCATCAAAATGCAGATTAAATCTATAGCATATGAAAAATAAAATCGACTTGAACTTCCAGATAAGTAAAATAGCTTGGTTAATTATCCTTTTACTTTTTACAGGAAATATATTGGATACGAATGGCCAAACTACACCAACCTACAGCACGGCAAGAAATGGTAAAATGTTCCAAATCTTTCAATTTCCCAGAAATCAAATGCCACGAATCGACGGTGATAAAACTGATTGGGACATGGTGCCTAAAAACTATACTTATGGAATAGATCTTTTAAATGATACTGAAGATGGTAAAGGCACCAATATCGACCCAAAAGATCTCGACGTAAAAGTGAAAATCGGCTGGGTAAAGGGATTGAACCGTATCTATTTTGTTTACGAGGCCTATGATGATTTTTGGGATTTTGAACGTTTCAATCCAGAAGGATATTTGAACGATATTTTTGAATTGGTAGTAGACGGTGATTTGTCTGGTGGCCCTTTTATTCAAAATCCCTCATTAGATCCTGCCAAGCTAAAATGGCAACCTCAAAGCCCTTCCTATATCGAAAATCATTTTAACTTTAGTGGGGTGCATGCACAGAATTACCATATTTTTACACCCCCTGTAAACAATGCATGGGTATTGGTGTGGGGTAACCAATCTTGGATTTCGGAGTTTCCGCATGCAAACCAAGCCTATTCTTATAATTTTAAACATGGCGAAAGCGGCACTTTGATTTTAGAAGGATGGATTACTCCATATGACTATGCTCCGTACCAAGGGCCGCAAAGGGCCATAGAATCTGAACTAAAGGAAAATAAGGTTATCGGCCTCTCCTGGTCAATATTAGATTTTGATGGGGGCGAAAGAGAAGGCCATGTCAATCTCTCCCATAATGTCAAAATGGTTAGTAATGCCTCCTATCTTTGTTCATTTCAATTGATGCCTTTGGAAAAAGAATTTTTGGAACCTATTAAGGCAGCATGGACGTTCAAAGTTATCGACGAGGAAAAAGGGATAGTAGCTTTCAAAGATGAATCAATTGGATCCATAAAAAAATGGAAATGGGATTTCGGCAATGGTGAAACCTCAGCGGAACAAAATCCGATTCATACTTTTAAGCAAAAAGGGGTACGTAAAGTCATTACTTTAGAGGTTGAAGGGCCCGAAGGTAGCTCCAAACGTACCCGGTATTGGGAAGTGATGATACGGTAGGGCTACAAGGTATTAGTTTGTTGATTTTTGGAAA
Organism: Pedobacter schmidteae; assembly: GCA_945906015.1. Taxonomy (GTDB): domain Bacteria; phylum Bacteroidota; class Bacteroidia; order Sphingobacteriales; family Sphingobacteriaceae; genus Daejeonella; species Daejeonella schmidteae_A. Next base: position 1,247 of record CAMDQV010000173.1, read on the forward strand.
GGCCATAGTGTTTTTTTATAGATTCATTCTATATAAAATGTAGATGAATTAAAAATCTTGCGCTTTTACCTAAATCTCTCAAATTTTTATACTTGTTTGTTTAACCCTATGTTAGGACAAGACAGTTGCCGAAATAGTATCCATGTCTTACACTTTTTTTATTAAATGATTAGGAAAATCCTTTACATCTTCACAACAAATCTGTTCCATAATTTGTTGTAATTCTGCTTTCAATAAGGATATAGTATGAGTGCCTCCTTGAGATCCCAATGCCGCTACCCCATACATAAATGAACGACCCATGAACGTAAATTCAGCGCCAGATGCTAGTGTTCTTGCTATATCGGGGCCCGAACGGAGTCCGCTGTCCATCATCACTTTTATTTGATCTCCGTATTCTTTGGCAATACGGACCAAAGGTTTTATAGTCGATTCGCCCGCATCCAATTGGCGTCCCCCGTGGTTAGATACGATGATACCATCCAAGCCCAAACGAACCGCCACTTCGGCATCTGCTTTATTGGCTACTCCTTTAAGTACCAATTTACCTTTCCACATATCACGAATGGGTTTTATCTTTTCCTCATTCAACCTTCCTGAGAAAGTTTGATTCATAAAATTACCCAATTGTTTCAGATCCAGATTTTTGGGCATATACGGTTTTAACGTCTCAAAACTGGGTTGCCCATGCACTAGAGTCTTTAATGCCCATTCCCATTTGGTCATTATTTGGAGGATATTTTTGACCGACATTTTGGGAGGCATAGCAAGCCCATTCCTTATATCCCTTGGTCTAAAACCAAAAGAAGGCACATCACAAAGAATTACCAAAACCGGACAACCTGCAGCATCCGCCCTTTTTATAATAGCGTCTCTCATGCTGTCTTCGGTAGGGTGGTACAGTTGAAACCAGGCCTGCCCTTCTGTAATCTCGGCTATCCGTTCAATACTGCTGGTTGTAACCGTACTGAGGATAAAAGGTATATTGTGATCAAAAGCAGCCTTAGCTAAAATCTCTGGAGCGTTGGGCCACATTAACCCTTGTAACCCCACCGGAGCGATACCAAAAGGAGCATCATACGTATGTCCGAACAATTCTGTTTTCATATCAGACTTGATATGGTTTCTCAAATAATAGGGCAAAAGTTCCACTTCACGAATATCTGAGGTGTTCTTATGTAGGTTCACATCTTCATTACATCCACCATCCAAGTATTCAAATGCGAATTTTGGGATTTTCCGTTCTGCTTTTTGTCTTAAATCCTGTACTGAAGGATACTTGCTGTTAATTTTTATTTCCACTTTAAAGTATTTATTGATCTAATATTCATTTTATTGATTTTATAAGCTTATAGTTATTGGCTCACTTCAAGAATGTATTCAAACTAAAAATTTATTTAGCTGCAGCAATCTCCGCTATAGCTTTTACGAATTTATCAAGTTCAGACAAACGGGTATATACATGTGGAGTTACTCGAACACAGTTTGCTGTATCGTATACAATTGGAACGGTATGAATTTTATATTCATTAAACAATTTACTATCCAGATCTCTTGGGTTAACCCCATCAATACTGATGCCGCATATTGCACATGAATATTCAGGTTTTAAAGAAGTGTGAATTTTAACCCGCGGAATTCCCTTTACCTTCTCTGCCCAATAATTTTTTAAATAACGAACCCGATCTTCTTTCCTCTTACTCCCTATCGCATTATGAAAATTAATTGCTTCACCAATACCCTGCTCAATAGGGAAACTTCGAGTACCAAGGGTTTCAAATTTTCTAATATCTGAAGATTTAGGATTTGGATTACAGACCAAAGGCCAAATTTTTTCAATTTTTTCTTTTTTAATGTACAGCATCCCGCTTCCAATTGGGGCACTTAAAAACTTATGCAAAGATGTTCCAAAATAATCACAATGAAGATCCGGAATTTTAAAGTCAAGTAATCCAAAAGAGTGTGCACCATCACAAATTACTTCAATTCCATATTTATGTGCCATATCAGATATCTTTCTGACCGGCATAATTTGCCCAACCCAATTCACAATATGTGTTACGTGAATAATTTTAGTTTTAGGGGTTATAGCTTTCTCATAGGCGGCTACTATTTCTTCATCATTTTCTATTGGGAATGAAAAGCTGAGCTGCTTATAAACTATACCCTCTCGCAGAGCACGTTGCTTCCAGGCACTCATCATATTTGGATAGTCAAGCATTGCTCCAATAACTTCATCTCCAGCCTTTAAATCCAATCCGAAAATAATTGTGTTTAATGCTTCTGTAGCATTTCTGTTGATTGCAATCTCTTCTTTTTCACATCCTGCAAGACTGGCAAGGCTTTCACGCAAGGGCTCGCGTCCTTGATCCAGTATCCTCCACATAAAATAGGAAGGGCCTTCATTAGTTAATTTGTTATATCGTTCAACTGCTTCCTGAACAACACGAGGCGAAGGACTAACACCGCCATTATTTAAATTAATAATATTAGGACTAACGGTATAAGATTGTTGAATTATACTCCAATAATCTTCATTGGAGGCAATTGCTTCAGAGCTTAAATTTTTGACCAGACTATTTGCTGAAGATATTTCTGCAGCATGTAATTGGTTAAAAATACTATTAACCGAAAAAGCACCGGCCATTAACCCTAATTGCTGAATAAATTTTTTACGACCTGACATGTAAACCTAAATAATTAAGAAAATCAATAAATTAAGACACAAGATATTTAAAATCCATAACATTGAAATGAACTACTTTATAATAACACCTCCTTAAATCAACAAGAATCAGTATCCTTTTTTCTTAATGTTGATAAAATAATATTAAATACCTGATTAGCAGAAATAGATGAGCCTTCTTGTTTTTGATCTGTAATCAATAACGGATGATACTCAGGCTTACCTCCTATTCTTCCATGTGATCCTTTGATCAAATTTGCATCTAGCGGTATAACATCCATTACATACCTGAAGCCAGCCTTCTTTTTCAATAATTTATAACCCGCTCTAAGCTTTGAACTCATAAACATCTCAACTGGGTCATAACCTGGTTTTTTGTGTATGTCAACACAACGCGCATAATCAGGCGCCTTTGCATCATCCAGCCAGAAATAATACGTAAACCAGCTGTTTTCATCAGCCATCAGTACTAAATCTCCAGAACGCTCGTGGTTAATATGATAAGCAGCCTGCTCCTTTTTGTCAAGAATTAACTCCACACCCAAAACACCTTTCAGCAATTCCATTACCTGATCCCTAACCGATAGATCATTGATATACACATGGGCAATCTGATGATCGGCAACCACAAATGCTTTTGAGGCACCCGGATCCAATAACTCCAGCCCGCGTTCTATGCGGATCTCCAGTAAACCATGCTCTCTGAAAAGCCGATTTAAGTGCAAAGGATTTTTAACTGGTGATATTCCATATTCAGAGAGCAGAATAATTTCTGCCCCTTTGTTCTCATAAAATACAATCAGACCTTTTAAAACCTCATCAATTTCAGTTAACTCGTGATGGATCTTAGTAAAATCAGGGCCAAATTTTTGAAGGCAATAGTCGAGATGAGGAAGATAGATTAAAGTAAGGGTAGGATCATACAAGTCATCTGTAAGCATAGATGCATCCGCAATCCATTGAGTAGACTTAATATTAGCACCAGGACCCCAAAACTGAAATAGAGGAAACTCTCCCAATTTTTCTTGAAGCACATCACGTAAACTTGCCGGATGAGAATAGCAATCAGGCATCTTCCGGCCATCAGCAAGGTAATTAGGTCTTGGAGTTACCGCATAATCGGCGCTAGAGTACATATTATACCACCAAAATAGTGTTGAACAGGTAAAAGAAGGATCCTCTTTTTTTGCAATTTCCCATATTTTTTCACC
>CAMDQV010000174.1 GCA_945906015.1 Pedobacter schmidteae
AAATATGGAACTCGAAATAGACACTACTTTTAGAGTTGACTTTGTTCCAAAGGCTGATTTGGATACCGCTTATTTCGCCGGAACACGGAGTGATATTTTACACATGGAACATGATATTCATGCTATGGAAAAGAATATTCAGCAAATGAGACAGCAAGCCAAGCCTGATTTCAGAGTTCGGTTCGATCATATGTCTAATTATTCGGCGATGATGCCTAGACAATTTACAATTATGGGTATGCTTTCAATTCCGATTGTTCCATGGTCGTCAAAAATGTATAAGTCGGAGATCAGATCCATGAATTTTGAGCGGGAGGCCATGCGTAATCAGAAGGCAGCGATGGTAACAGAGATGTTGGGGATGAGCCGTACCATGGAAAATGATCTCGCAGTTATGCAGCAGCAGCTAGCTAATTATGAGAATAAAATAGTGCCCTCTCTTCAAAAATATTTGAAGGTTTCGATGCTGTCGTATCAAGAAAATAAATCGGATCTGAATACAGTAATTGATAGCTGGGAAGCCCTGAACATGTCGCAGATGAATTATCTGGACCAATTGCAGAAGTTTTATCAAATGATTGTGGAGTATGAAAAGAATATTGAAAGGTAGTATAGGTGTTTTTCTTTTGCTCGGATTGATGCTTTTAAGCTGTAATCAGGGTAAGATAGCTTCTATTGAAAGTCAAGCTCAGGTTTATACTTGTTCCATGCATCCGCAGATTCTTCAGAATGATCCCGGCAATTGCCCGATCTGCAAAATGGATTTGGTACCACAGCGTGCTACAGCTACGCACGCTTCTGCTGATGATAGCTTAAAGGTATTGGTAAAACCAACCAATGAGCTGGTGATTTCGGGTATCAAAACCTTGAGGGCAGAAAAGGGCTCGCGGACTGCTGAATTGAGCCTCAAAGGGGTCATCAATTATAATACCAATAACTGGAAATCAGTTTCAGCCAGGGTTAGCGGCCGTATTGAACGCTTATATGTAAAGTATAGCTATGAGCAGGTAAGAAAGGGGCAGAAAATCATGGATATCTACAGCCCTGATCTGGCAAATGCCCAGCAGGAATTATTGTTTCTCAAAAATAATTCAGAAGCGGTTCTGTTTGAATCGGCAAAGAAAAAATTATTGTTTTTGGGTTTCACGCAAAGTCAGATCGATCAAGTACTTCAAAGTGGCAAGATCAGTCCTACAGTTTCAGTATACAGCCCCTATTCTGGATACGTAGCCGAGTACGCACCTAATACTGTAGCATCAGGTATATCCACACAGGCAGGAGCTACAAGAATCGGTTCAGCTACTTCATCTGGAATGAATGAAATGAATTTGGGTGAATCTGCAGATGCTATTCCTTCTGTGCAAGCGATCAGCACTGGGCAGGTTTTGCAGATACGGGAAGGCCAATATGTTTCTTCAGGTCAGAAATTGTTTAATCTGATTAATACAGATCAAGTTTGGGCAGAGTTTTTTGCCCGCCCCGATCAGCTACAAGAATTTAAGCGAGGAATTAAGGTAAGTATCCAATCGCTAGATATTGCAGAACAGAACGCAGAAGTTAGGGTAGATCTTATCCAGCCATATTACCGTGATGGTGTTAATTATTCGCTTATCAGAGCAAATTTACCAAATAGCAATAGCGCATGGAAGGTCGGGCAGTTAATCTCGGTGCTTAAGCAAAGTAAGGTTGATGGACATTGGGTTCCAAGGTCGGCAGTGCTGCAGCTTGGCAAAAGATATGTAGTATTTATAAAACGTAATTCGGCATTTGTTCCGGTTTTTGTAGAGGTAAATACGCTGTCAGATAAATGGGTAGATATTGGCAATAGTTTAGGTGATGAACAAGAGATTGCCATCAATGCCTGGTTTTTAGTTGATTCAGAAAGTTTTATAAAAGCGGAGCGTTTATAATGAAAAGAAAGATAGTAGTCAGCCTTATCCTGATCTCTTTGGGATACCTAGTTTTTACTTTGCCATCCTGTACGGATCCGGAGCATGATAAAACAATTAAAACAGGTAAATATACGTGTCCGATGCACCCCCAGATCCAAAATAATGGTCCCGGTTCCTGTCCAATTTGTAAGATGGATCTGGTGCCGCTTAACTCATCCGGAGGCAAAAATGAGCTATCTCTGAGTGATAGTCAGATCCAAATGGCCAATATCCAGACCGTTAAGATCAGTAGTTCTTCTTTTAGTACTTCAAAAGTGTTGAACGGCCGACTGATCGTAAATCCGGAGCGCAGCGCCCTAGTTTCAAGTCGTTATTCAGGCAGGGTTGAAAAATTATATGTCCGTGAAACTGGTGGTAGAATAAAAAAGGGCCAGGCACTTTTTCAGGTGTACAGTGAAGAGCTTCAAACCTTACAGCAAGATTATTTGCTGCAGTTAAAGCAGGTTGCGGCCTTTCCTGATGAGAAAATTTATGGTTCTATGCGGGAGGCTGCAAAAAATAAACTGCGCCTATTTGGTGTGATCGATGCCCAGATTAGGTCTTTGGATCAGGGGGCAAAGGCATCCCCATTGCTAACCGTTTTTTCGAATGCGACAGGTACAGTTACCGAATTGAATATTATTGAGGGGCAATATATTGCTGAAGGAACCCAGTTATTGAAACTCGAAAATTTTGATCAGCTTTGGTTGGAAATGGATGTTTATCCCAATGAAATTTCGGGATTAACTATCGGTGTGAAGGTAAAAGCCTCGATTAATGGGATAAGCGAAAATGAGCAGACGCTTCAAATTGATTTCATCTCCCCTCAATTAGATCCAGCTACACAGATTCTTAAAGTAAGGGCGCCCATTCAGAATTCAGGAAATTTACAAGCAGGGATGCAGGCAACTGTGTTTTTACCTGTTTCTGAAATCTCTGATGCAATGAGTCTTCCATTAGATGCGGTGGTAAGGGATGAGAAGGGCGCCCATGTTTGGATTAAAACTTCAAAAAATACCTTTTCGCCAAGAATGGTCAGAACGGGCGAAGAAAGTTCAGATCAGATTATTATTCTATCCGGATTGGAAGATGTTAAAGAGGTGGTTATAAGTGGTGCTTATTTATTGTCAAGTGAGTTTATTTTTAAGAAGGGAATAGATCTAGCGGCTGGACATGAAATTGCAGGTCATTGATTAATTTATATATAATTCAATAGCATGAACTATAAATAAATATTAAAAAGGGCCAAAATCCTCAATATTCTTTTGAAAAAGCAATTATTATAGTAAACTACTTGATTCAATTCATATCTTGACAAAGATTTTATTTTTTTAAAAACATTTTTTATGAAGGTGCTTTTTGTGTTCTTGTTTTTTATAGGAAATCTAACAAGTTTAACTAGTCATGAAAAATTGCCGGCAATTCTTGAAGGGCAGCAACCAAATCTGTCAATAGATAATAATGGTGTAATAAGGATGGTATATGGTAGTCTGGATAGGATCTATTGTATGTCTTCATCAGACAATGGACTTAATTTTTCAATACCGGTACTGGTTGCTGAATTGCCAAAAATGCATTTGGGCCACACTCGTGGACCTCAGATTGCCTCTTCGGGCACTAGGAGTTTGATAACTGCAATTGATAAGAATGGAATAATACATTCTTATTTACTTAAACATTCAAGAGGTAGTTGGACCGAAGTGACTAATGTTAATGACGTAAAGGGCTCTGCAGTTGAGGGCCTTATGGCTCTTGCCTCAGATAAGAACGATAATTTTTATGCAACATGGCTTGATATCAGGGAGGGTGGTTCCAATAATATTTATTTCTCAACCTTGAATTCCAGATCTCAACAATGGAATACTAATAAATTAGTATACAAATCACCTGATAAACATGTTTGTGAATGCTGTAAACCCAATATCGTAGCAAGTAACGGCCGGGTGGTTATTGGTTTTCGCAACTGGTTGATGGGTTCAAGAGATATATATTATGCTGTTTCAACCAATTATGGAAAATCATTTATTGATCCGGTTAAATCTGGAAATGGTACATGGCAACTAAATGCTTGTCCAATGGATGGTGGCAGTCTGGCTGTTAATGCATCTGGAAAGGTTTCTGCAGCCTGGCGACGAAATGGAGATGTATATTATTGGACTGAAAATCAGGCTGAACGGAAGCTGGCACAGGGCAGGGATGTTAGTATGACCCAAAATCAGAACAGTGTGTATGTTGCATGGCAAGAAAGTAAAAAAATCAGTGTAATGAATATGAATTCAAAGCAAATTACTGAAATTGGAAATGGAATTTCTCCTAGAGTTTATGCATTGGATAATGGGAAAGCGATTTGTCTTTGGGAGGATAATAAGGTTGTTAGATTCAAAATAATCTAATCAGAATAACTATTTCAAGTCAAATTTCATTGCTTCATAATCAGATATTATTTAGTATTTCTTTTTGTATACCGTTGATTATGCGGTTTGTTGTGATGTATTAATCATAGAGTCATATACTCCAATTCTCCCGGTTCTTACTTGTTAATGTACGTAACATTCAATTCCCTAAGTTTAATTTTATTAAGAATTTTAAATGGGAAATATTCAGCAGATGACTAGAAGTATAATAAGTTATGGTATTAAAGTGTGGTTTGCTGATTTTTAACCAATACTAGTATAGCAGATTCTGCAGCGTGGTTCATAACTTTCTTTTTCACCCAAAAGAATTTTTGATTCACTGGCAACGGTACGGAATGAATAAGTTGCCGGTCCGCCGCATTGCACACAAACTGCATGCACCTTAGTTACTAATTCAGCAATTGACATCAATTCAGGCATAGGTCCGAAAGGCTTTCCCTGGAAGTCCATGTCAAGGCCTGCGATTACTACACGTATTCCACTGTTTGCTAGTTTATTACAAACATCAGGTAGTTCATCATCAAAAAACTGGGCTTCATCAATTCCAACCACTTCAGTATCTTTTCCTAGCAGAAGGATAGATGCTGCATTTTCAACCGGGGTAGAATGGATAGAGTTCAGGTCATGAGAAACTACAGAGTTTTCATCATAGCGGGTATCTGTTTTGGGCTTGAAGATTTTGACGTTTAGTTTGGCTATTTGTGCCCGGCGCAGCCTTCTGATCAGTTCTTCTGTCTTTCCAGAAAACATGGAACCGCAAATAACTTCAATGCTGCCATCTAGTT
>CAMDQV010000175.1 GCA_945906015.1 Pedobacter schmidteae
TTTATCCAATTATTTTTTATTTTTCTCGAAGTCCTCTAAAGTTTCATGGTATGAACCAAATGCGATGGATATTCAGTTATTTAAGTTCGGTTTTATCAGGTTTTTTATTTCGCTTCAGCTATGATGAAAAAATAGATTGGTCGAAAAAATATATTATCTGTGCAAATCATACCTCAAACCTCGATATCACAGCTATTATACTACTGGTAAAACGTAATTATGTATTTCTTGGTAAGGAAGAACTTCTTCATAATTATATTACCGGCATTTACTTTCGCACTATTGATATCCCATTAAACAGAGAAAGTAAAATGTCAGCCTTCAGAGCTTTTAAAAAAGCCGAAGAAAGTTTAAAAGATGGTAAAAATGTCGTGATCTTTCCTGAAGGAATGATCAGTGAAAATTACCCGCCGGTTTTACAGCCATTTAAAAATGGACCTTTTAAACTTGCCATTGAACAGGGAGTGCATATATTACCGGTAACTATTTGTAATAACTGGAATTTAATGTGGGATGATGGAAAGCGATATGGAACTAGTCCGGGGATTTGCGATATTTGCGTTCATGCTCCAATTGATACCTCTTGTTTAACTTTAACAGATGCTGAAAATTTGAAAGCGAAAGTTTATGGAGTTATATCTGGGCAGCTTAATGCCTACCAAACTAACTAGTAATTCAGAGCCGTTAAGCTCTATTTAAATATAAATTATTAATGAAATTAAGTCCAGAAACGATCGATAAAATTGCCCATTTGGCTAGGCTAGAGGTGCATGAAGATGAAAAGCAGGGTCTTTTAGATGACATGAGTAAAATTCTTACTTTCATGGATAAACTAAATGAGGTGGATACTAGTGGAATTGAACCCCTGATTTATATGAATGATGAGATTAATGTTTTGCGTGAAGATGAAATAAATCAGGAAATTAGCAGAGATATGGCATTGAAAAATGCGCCTAAAGAAGACGGAAAGTTCTTTAGGGTTGCCAAGGTAATTAATAAGCCCTAATTTATCCTATACTGTAACAATGCACCTATACCGATAGTCTATAAACAAAAACATGGCTCAAGACTCTCTTATCACTTTAACAGACATCGGTAGGAAATATGTAATTGGGGCGGAAACTATTCATGCCTTAAAATCTGTTTCCTTAACTATAAATAAGGGTGAATTCGTAGCCCTCATGGGTCCGTCGGGCTCAGGTAAATCAACTTTAATGAATATTCTCGGTTGTTTGGATACACCAACAAAAGGAATTTATATTTTAAATGGAAACCAGGTTAGTGAAATGACCGACAGTGAACTTGCTGAGATCAGAAATAAGGAAATTGGTTTTGTGTTTCAGACATTTAATTTACTACCCCGCTCATCATCACTTGAAAATGTAGCACTTCCGCTAGTTTACGCCGGAATTGGAAGAAGAGAACGAGATGACAGGGCTCAAAAAACTCTTGAAAGTGTCGGGCTTGGAAACAGAGTGCACCACAAGCCAAATGAATTATCCGGAGGGCAGCGTCAGCGTGTTGCTGTGGCCAGAGCACTTGTCAATAATCCTTCTATCATTCTTGCAGATGAACCTACTGGAAATCTTGATACTAAGACTTCTATTGAGATTATGGAATTACTGGAAGAGATCCATTTAAAAGGCAATACTATTATTCTGGTTACGCATGAAGAAGATATTGCTCAGCATGCGCACAGGATTGTTAGAATGCGTGATGGGCTGATTGAAAATGATTATTTAAATGAAAATGTGAAGACTGTTTCACCCAAACTTGCCGATATGAAATCAAAGGAATCAGACTTTGAGAAAATTCAATAAGTAAAAATTGGACTATTTTCTTATAAATTGATTTGAATCAAACTAATAGCGCACTCTTCTGTTAAATACGCTATGTAATTATGTTTTATGAATGTCAAAATAATGGATTGAACCTGTTTACATTCATTGTATTCTGCTGAATAATTCTTAATATCGCCCAAAATTAAATCAGGTTTGTTTAAAGACTGACATAACATGAATAAAAAGAAATGAAAATTTATACCAAAACCGGAGATGAGGGATTAACTTCTCTAATAGGTGGAACGCGGGTACCAAAATATGATCTTCGTATTGAGAGCTATGGTACAGTTGATGAGCTAAATTCCTATATTGGTTTGATTCGTGATCACGATATTGATGCAGATCAAAAGGACACTTTGAAAGAAATACAGGACAGATTGTTTACTATCGGTGCAGCCTTAGCTTCAGACCCTGAGAAATCTAAAATGAAAATTCCGGATCTTCATCTTTCGGATATAACCTTTCTTGAAAGTCAGATCGATGAGATGAATCTAGTGCTTCCTGAGCTAAAACATTTTATTTTACCAGGCGGAAGTCCGGTGGTTTCAATTTGCCATGTTTCTAGATGTGTTTGCAGAAGGGCAGAGCGAATTAGCGTTCACCTGAAGGAAGAAAGTTTTGTGGATGAAAAGGTAATTATTTACCTGAACAGGCTTAGCGATTATCTTTTTGTGCTAGCGAGAAAATTGTGTCATGATAGTAATATATCTGAAAATCAGTGGTTTCCGCGAGTTTAATTTTAGTTTATTAAAATAATTGATATTGTTATTTAAATTATTATATTTTTGCAAAAAATAGTATAAACCAAATTCTAAGAAATATGTATTGGACATTAGAATTAGCGTCACACCTAGAAGACGCTCCATGGCCGGCAACAAAAGATGAACTAATTGATTATGCAATTCGTTCAGGTGCACCAGTGGAAGTTATAGAAAACCTGCAAGCATTAGAAGATGATGGCGAGCCATATGAAAATATAGAAGAGATTTGGCCGGATTATCCCACCAAAGATGACTTCTTTTTTAACGAAGACGAATATTAAAAAAAAATCCCTGCTCAGTTCAGGGTTTTTTTATGCTTTGTTTTTTGACTAAGATAGAATTCAGCAAGAGTTAAGTCTTCAGGGAAAGTGATTTTGAGATTTTTGCTTTCACCTTCTATCAAATTTAAAGTAATACCTGTTCGTTCTACAACTGATGCATCATCAGTAAATTCATTTCTATATTCCTGTTTGTAGGCTTTATTAAGAATCTCGAATTGAAAAGTTTGAGGGGTTTGAATCAGGTAAATTTCATCTCTGTTTAACGATAGGCTTGAATTGCCTTTTTGTTGTCTGACCGAGTCTTTTGACTTAACAGCCACTACTGCATTGCCTGTTTGTTCAGCTTCTCTGAAAGAAGAACAGATTAGTTCGTTGCTGACTAGAGGCCTTACTGCATCATGTATTGCAATAACAGATTTGCCCCTTATTGCCTTAATTCCATTTTTAACTGAGTGGAATCGTTGAAGTCCACCTTTTATAAGGATATGTGGAATTGAAAAATTATATTTTTCGCAAAGTTGTTCCCAGTACGTGTGAAAATCTACATTTAATACAACAATGATTTTTGGCTTGAAATCTGAGTAGTGGAATGCCTCAATAGTATGCATAAGAATAGGTTTACCATTCAAAAGCATAAATTGTTTAGGTACTTCAGATTGCATCCTGCTTCCGAAGCCAGCACCTACTATGATTGCGTAGTATTCCAAAACTAAAATATCAGATATTTTATATCCAGGTTAATTAGGGTAAAAAATACCCTTTTTCACCCAAAATAATTAGATGATTAGCATTGCATCGCCATAACTGTAAAAGCGATATTTTTCTTTCAAAGCAACCTCGTAAGCTCTCATCACATTTTCATAACCTCCAAATGCTGCTACCATCATCAAAAGTGTTGATTCAGGAGTATGGAAGTTAGTGATCATACAATTGGCAATACTGAAGTCATATGGAGGAAAGATGAACTTGCTGGTCCAGTCATTTGCAGCTTTCAATTCCTTTCCTGCAGAAACAGCAGATTCAATCGATCTCATAGAAGTTGTTCCTACTGCACAAACTTTGCGTTTTTCAAGAATGGCTTTATTAACGATATCCACATATTTTTGCTCGATTATATACTGCTCTGAATCCATTTTATGCTTGGTAAGGTCTTCAACCTCAACAGATCTGAATGTACCTAGACCAACGTGAAGGGTAATTTCAGCAAAATCAACACCCTTTAATTCCAGGCGTTTCATAAGCTCACGACTAAAATGTAAGCCAGCGGTTGGAGCTGCAACAGCACCTTCATTTTTAGCGTAGATAGTTTGATATCTCTCCTTATCTTGAGAAGTTGCTTTGCGTTTTATATATTTTGGTAGCGGAGTTTCACCTAGGATCTCGATATTTCTACGGAACTCATCATTTGTACCATCGAAAAGAAAACGAATAGTTCTTCCGCGTGAAGTAGTATTGTCTACAACCTCAGCAACTAACAGATCGTCATCTCCAAAGTAAAGCTTATTGCCAACTCTAATTTTACGTGCAGGGTCAACTAAAACATCCCAAAGACGAAGTTCACGATTTAATTCACGAAGCAAAAACACTTCAATTGTTGCACCTGTCTTTTCCTTATTACCGTAAAGGCGAGCTGGAAAAACTTTGGTATTGTTTAAAATCATCACATCTTTCTCTTCAAAATACCCTAAAACATCTTTGAATATTTTATGCTCAATAGCTCCGGTTTTCTTATTCAAAACCATTAATCGGGCTTCATCGCGATTTTCAACGGGGTTATGGGCTATTAAAGATTCAGGTAAATCAAATTTAAACTGAGATAATTTCATAATTATTTATAGTGGATTTCAGGGCGCAAATTTAACAAAATAAAACTATAAATGTTTATTCTTAAGGATAGAAATTTAAGAATGGTATATTTAAATCAATATTCATCTCATGACCTGTAACGTAACCCATTAATTTTGGTCTAACATAAATATGATATTTCTCAAACTTTTAAAAGAGAGTTTTTTGTTTGCTTTTGGAGCCCTAAGGCAAAATAAACTCAGAACAATATTGTCATTATTAGGGATAACAATCGGTATAATGACTATTGTTGGAGTTTTTTCGGCAGTAGATACCCTTCGTAATAACATTCAAAGCAGTGTTGAAAAATTGGGCAGTAATACCATATATATTCAAAAGTGGCCATGGGTAGGTGGTCCAGATTTTCCATGGTGGAAATACATCAGT
>CAMDQV010000176.1 GCA_945906015.1 Pedobacter schmidteae
AACCAGAATAATTGCGGAGAAATAACGTTACAGGTCATCATGATCCAGTATGCCCACCAGTATGGTCCGCTTACCCTATTTAAAAATGCATATTGCTCATATTCAACTCCTGAGTACCAAGCAATAAATAATTCAGTTAAATAAGCTACACCTACTATTGAACCAGTAAGAATAATGATCTTATTCATTGATTCAATATGAAACATGGTAATGTAGTTTTCAAAGTTCATTACTTTACGCGTTACTAGCAATAAAGTCTGAACCATCGCAAATCCTGAAAAAATAGCTCCAGCAACAAAATATGGAGGAAAGATCGTTGTATGCCATCCCGGAACGACTGATGTTGCAAAATCCATGGATACGATTGTGTGTACCGAAAGTACAAGTGGTGTAGAAACGCCTGCAAGTACCAGAGATACCAATTCAAAACGTTGCCATGTTTTAACTGAACCATTCCATCCAAAAGAAAGAATAGAATAAATACGACGACGTGTACCAATTGCACGGTCACGGATAGTAGCGATATCAGGAAGTAAACCTGTATACCAGAATACTAAAGAAACCGAGAAGTATGTCGAGATTGCGAATACGTCCCATACCAATGGCGAGTTAAAATTCACCCATAAAGAACCATACTGATTAGGTAATGGAAGTGCCCAGTGAAATAACCAAGGGCGACCCATGTGCGAAATAATGTATGAAGCCGCACAGATAACGGCAAAAATGGTCATTGCCTCTGCTGAACGGTTTATTGAGTTTCGCCAGTTTTGACGGAATAGGAGTAACACGGCCGATATCAGGGTTCCGGCATGTCCGATACCTACCCACCATACAAAACCTGTAATATCCCAGGCCCAACCTACAGTTTTATTTAATCCCCATTCTCCAACACCAAACCAAAAGGTCCAGCCTACTGAGAATATCCATAGGCCTGCACCCATGGCAGAAACTATAAAGCCGATCCACCAGGCTTTATTTGGTTTGTTTTCTACGGGAACCAATATATCTTCGGTGACCTTGGAATAGGTAATATTTTGACCGGTTACTAAGGGTTCTCTAAGTATAGACTCGTGATGAGATGACATATCTTTATTAAATTTCTTGTATTAAACCTCTACAGTATTTCTAACTTTTGTTTGATATCCAACGCCTGGCTTGACATTAATCTCCTCCAGAACATAATAGGTACGTTCGCTCTTTAATGCTTTTGACACTTCAGATTCAGGATCATTACCATCACCAAAGATGATCGCATTTGTTGGGCAAGTTTGCTGACATGCAACTTTAATATCGCCATCTTTCAACTTACGCTTATCTAATTTCGCAGCAAGCTTACCAGCCTGAATACGTTGAACGCACATAGAACATTTTTCCATTACACCTCTTGAACGGGTAGTAACGTCAGGGTTTAACATTAGTTGCGTAAACTCATTGTTCATGTAGTTATCAAAACGAGAATCATTCCAATAGTTAAACCAGTTGAATCGACGCACTTTGTACGGACAGTTGTTGGCACAATAACGTGTTCCAATACAACGATTGTAAGCCATTTGATTCAGACCTTCTGAAGAGTGTACAGTTGCCAAAACAGGACAAACAGTTTCGCATGGAGCATGATCACAATGCTGACACATCATTGGCTGATGTACAACAGATACGTTATCCAAATTCTCAAGCTTATCTATTTCTTCTTCTTTAGTTATTCTGTTATCACCATCATTGATTGAATAATAACGGTCAATACGTATCCAGTGCATTTCACGACGACGACGAACCTCATCACGACCAACAACAGGAATATTATTTTCGGCACTACAAGCAACAATACATGCACCACAACCCGTACAGGCATTCAAATCGATTGCCATTACCCAATTATGACCCGGCTGCTCATATTCATTCCATAGATCATATTTATTAACATGAGCATGTCCTGTACCTGCAGTTGGATCTTTTAGGAAGCTTTTCAAAGTTGTTTCACGAACAATGTTTCTACCTTCAATGGTATGGTGAGTTTGTGTTTGAGCCAGTTCATAAGTGCCTGAAGCCTTGCTTATACTTGCAGAAGTTGATAGCTGCAGGGTTGCATTTACCAGACGAAGGAATGGATAGACATTCTTACCAATTTCTGAGCCAGCCTTTCCAGCCTTAGCTCTTCCATATCCTAAAGCGACAGAGACAGTTCCAGTAGCCTGGCCCGGCTGAATTAATACCGGTAGCGTAACACTGTATTTATCTGTTTTTATCTCAACAAGATCTAATTCAGCTATACCTAATTTTTCGGCAAACTTCGGATTAATAGCGGCATAATTATCCCAGGTTACTTTTGAAACCGGATCAGGTAACTCCTGTAACCATGGATTATTTGCAGCCTTACCGTCGCCGATAGCTACATTCTGATAAATATGAAGCTCTATTCCATTTTGGCCACCTTTGGCAAGGCTATTGCTTTCAGCGATAATGGTCTGAACAACTGAATTCAATTCGCGCGAGAAAGAATAAACACCTACAGATTTTGCAGGAAGAGTAACTGAACCTTTTTGCAAAAGCTCTTTCCACGTTGTTCCTGATTGTACAAGAACTGATTTAGACCAGTTGTTTTGTATGTACTGGTAGTAATCCGTAACTAGACTTTCAGACCAGATCAATAATCCCTGCTCAGCATTACGCGAATTATAAACAGGATTGATTGCAGGCTGAATAATAGTATAGTAACCTTCTACAGGATTTGAATCGCCCCATGACTCTAAATAATGGTGATTTGGAGCTATTACCTGACATAATGAAGCTGTTTCATCTTTACGGTCGGCAAAAGAAACACGTAATTTAACTTTACTCAAAGCATCAGTAAATGCTTTTGCATCATTAAAATCATAGGCAGGATTACTGTTTAAGAAGAAAACTGCATCTACTTCGCCACGATTCATTTCATTTACGAACTCTACAAACTCTGCATCATTTCCAGCAAACTGGTATGAAGGATTGTCAAGATCAATGGTTGTACCATAACTGCCCAATAAAGCATTGATGGCATTCACAACTATTTGAATGGAAACATCATTTGATCCACTTACAACAAGTGAAGCACCCTTAGCAGCTGAAAGCTCTTTTGCAGCAAGCGCGATTGCTTTTTCAGCATTCGGATTATTGGCAAGAGGCCTAGAACCTGATACAATACCACCAAGGGCAGCATATAAATTAAGAAGAGCAATACCTTCTTCAGATGGCTTTAATGGAAGACGTGCATCTGCATTAGAACCCGTTAAGCTCATTCCAGTTTCAAACTGAATATGACGGGACATTTTTTTGCCTTCTAAAGAGGCGTTATTTCTTTTTGAAACATATTGACGACTGAACTCTAATGGAGAGATCCAGGTTCCAAGAAAATCTGCTCCAAAACTTACAATCAGATCAGCCTTGTCAAAACGATATCTTGGAAGAACCGCTTTCCCGAAACTATTTTCGTTAGACTTGATCATTCCGGTATACGAAATAGCATCAACCTGAATATGTTTTGTGTTTGGATATTGAGCAGTAAAGTCAGCAATAGCGGCTTTACTTGAAGGACTATTGACAGTAGAAGAAACGATACGGATCTTCTTTCCACCTGTTTTTACCTTTAATAATTCCTGCTTAACAAATTGATCGATGTTTTCCCAAGTGGCATCAGCATCATTCAAAACCGGATCTTTAAGTTTTGAAACATCATAAAGATCGAGCACTGAAGCCTGACCCTTTGCATCTAAACTACCTTTGCTTAGCACACAAGCAGGATTTCCTTCTATTTTGATCGGGCGTCCTTCTCGAGTTTTTACAAGAACACTATGACCATTAAAGGTAGAAGTGTAGTAATTAGGTATACCAGGTACAATTTCTTCAGGTTTTACCAGGTAAGGAATTGATTTATGAACCGGAACTTTCTGACAAGCAGCAAGGGTGACTGTACCTAAACCAAATCCAAGTGCCTTTAAAAAATCGCGTCGTGGGGCTACGGTACTTAAACCTGCCTCATTCAGAACTTCTTCTATTGGAAGCGGTTCAGCGAACTCGTTTTTGCTCTTTTCAGCAAAATCTTTGGTGTTCTGCAGCTCTTCTAAACCTTTCCAGTATTTTTTATTGCTTTCCATTCAAGCTATATAAAGTATACGTAATGTGATCTTAAAATTATTTAATTAGTAATGACACTTTGCACATTCCAGTCCGCCTAAAACAGCAGCTGTAACTTTTTCACCTTTTTTCAATTTATCATGAGCAGCAATTAGCTTATCATAATAAGGATTATCCTTATGATTAACCTCTGTTTCCCTGTGGCAATTGATACACCATTTCATGGTCAATGGAGAGTATTGATAAACTTCTTCCATAGTTTGAATTGGACCGTGACATTTTTGACATTCAATACCTGCAACTGAAACATGCTGAGAGTGGTTAAAATAAGCAAGGTCAGGTAAATTATGAATTCTGATCCACTCTACAGGTTTAGTATTTGTACCGTAAACCTGAGTATCCTCGTTATAGTCTAAAGCACTGTATATCTTCATGATTTCAGGAGAAGTTTTACCATCATATTTTTCTGAAGCTTTCACATAATTGTGGCAGTTCATACAAACATTCAAAGAAGGTATGCTCGCATTTTTAGAAGAATAAGCACCTGAGTGACAGTACTGACAATCAACTTTATTTATTCCTGAGTGTAGTTGGTGAGAAAACTTAATTGGCTGAACCGGTTGATAACCTGTATGAACTCCTGTTTCCCACATGCCTTTCCATCCGGTCGAACCAAGAAAGATTACGCTTAAAAGAACTATGAAAAGAATGAATTTTTTGTTTTTGGATAATTTCTTTAATCCTGCAAAACGATCTTTATCAACAGTATCTTCCTCTTCAACAGCTGTACCCTTTTTCTGGAGCATAACGCGTTCCAAAGTCTGTATAACTTTGTTAAGGACCAAAATAACAAGAAATGCGATGATAATTACGGCCAAAAGTCCGAATAACATGAAGTTACTCACTCCATTTGATGTTGCTGTGCCACCTGCACCAGCCTGAGCTGCATTTGGATCTACTGCCGGTTTTGGATCTCCAACCTTCACATAAGCGATTATGTTC
>CAMDQV010000177.1 GCA_945906015.1 Pedobacter schmidteae
CTCCCATCTGTTTTAAAGCTGCTGCATTTAATTGCTGTTCATATTGATTTTTCATAGGAATAACCAATAGCTTTTTTTTCATAAATAAGGCTTCGGCAGGTGTTTCAAAACCAGCGCCACACAAGACACCTTCAGCCTGAGCCATACTCTTGATAAATTTTTCATTGTGAATGGGTTGTACAGTAACATTCATACTCCTGAATTGTTTCCTGTTATGCTTTGAAAACACGTCCCATGAAACATTTTTAAACTGGCTAAGCTTTGCAATTAACCTCTTATCATCATAAGAAGGAAGATAAACTGTGTAGTGTCCTTTGTTTGCAATAAGCTGATCTCTGACTTGCTTTCTTATTACCGGAGTAAAAATATTATGTTCATACGATTGGAAATGAAACCCATAATGAGATGTATTAGGTGCATAATTATTCAGAATGAGCTTTCCAATCATATCATGATGCTCAGTCTTTGGTGTACCTTCAGCCAACACGGTAGCCTGATGGCTAAGGCCAATGCAGGGAATGTTTTTCATATAGCATGCCCAGGCTGAAACTGGCTCAAAATCATTTATTACCAGATCATAATTTTCGACCGGCAATGATTTAATCTCCTTTACAAGCTTATGAATATTTGATTTTATACAGGTTTTCCAAAGGTCAACACCTCCTGATTTACCAAAAATAAAACTCAGTCCACGAAATTTGTACTTTATTGGAAATGGAATACTAAGGTCTCCTTGAGTACCACTCACCAGAATATCGACCTTTCCATGCTGCTGAAGGCAAGGAATAATATCCATAGCACGGCTTAAATGTCCATTTCCGGTGCCTTGAATGGCATAAAGTATCTTCATTAAAAATAATTAGGTTGATGCTAATTTGCTAAAAATCTATGAAAGTAGATTGCAAAATGGATAAATTAAATGATCATATTAACTAAGGCTAATCTTAGGCCAATGTGAAAAATATTCATTTATTCATTATACTAATAGGATTGATTAATCCTAAACCACTACAATGATTAAATATTTACTATAAATCAATTTTCGTATTTTTAACAGAAATAAATCTGAATTAAAAAAAAATATTAAAAAGAATAATCAGGAGAAAATG
This sequence comes from Pedobacter schmidteae, assembly GCA_945906015.1. Classification (GTDB taxonomy): domain Bacteria; phylum Bacteroidota; class Bacteroidia; order Sphingobacteriales; family Sphingobacteriaceae; genus Daejeonella; species Daejeonella schmidteae_A. Next base: position 1,110 of record CAMDQV010000177.1, read on the forward strand.
ATTGTAATCAGTGAATATTTTGATGGAGCTGTAAAATCACTTGGGTATGACTCAAAGGATGGTAAATCAAGCATTGGCATTATTGAGGAAGGTGAATATAAATTTGGTACATCTATGCATGAAACGATGATTGTTCTGGAGGGAGAACTAGAGGTACTTTTACCGGAATCGGCCATATGGAAAACATTCACCAATGGTCAGAGTTTTGAAGTTTCCGCAAACCAATCGTTTACGGTTCGATCAGGAATGCAAACTTCTTATTTATGCAAATACAAATAGTGCTAATTAGGAATATCTGAATCTATTGAGGTACTAGTTGACCTGATCTTAAGAGGATATCGAATTGAATAATTAAAAACCATATTCCGTATATAATCATTGGATGCATAAGGTGTCAGATATTTTTTAAGATCCGCGATATCTTCATCTTTGAGATCTGTCGAAACATATCCCATACCATAAAAACGGCCTTCTTCCATTAAAATACAACTTTTTTCAGTTAGGTTTCTACCCTCATCAATAACCATAAAACTGGGCAAAGCAGACTTTAATTTAGAAAGAGCATTGATTACACGTTCATTATAACTAGCAGGGCTCTCCATTTGTTCACATGCTTTTTTACAAATTTGTTCATTGATTGAGATACAGGGGTCATTATTTCGCTGAACGAAGCAAAGTTTAGGACAAAGATTAAATTCAGTGATCAGATTTTTTATCAGAGTATGGCCATCTAAAATTTTGTTAAAGGTGTAAAATGGTTTTGAAAATTTATTCTTTTTGTCAACAGCTAGGCGCAAATATCCATTTTGATCATCAAACGAATATAGACCAAAGGCATGTTCAAATCTTTTCAGAGAACGGTTATAAGCAGGCCATAATCGCTTGATTTCAATCGCTTCTAGAATAAAAGCCATTAATTCAGTGCCACATTCCTGGAAACTGATATGGTGTATATCTCTTAAAAATTCTTGTTTTTGCTTGCCTGGTTTATTATTAGCAAAATGACTGGTAACTCTTTTTTTTATGTTTTTGGCTTTTCCAACATAGATCACCTTCGATTTACTATTGTGGAAATAGTAAATCCCTGAAACTGTGGGAAGTTTATCCATATCCTCTTTAGGCAAATGAGGTGGCAAGGACTGCTCTTTTGACCTTGGGTTTAATGTTTTAATGATATGGCCTTCATAATCCTTTTCAAGCAGCATTGAAAAAAGCTTTGAGGTTGCTTCCGCATCACCCATAGCCCTATGCCTTTCTAAGACCTCTATTCCCACTTCTTTACAAAGGCGCCCGAGGCTATATGAAGCAAGTCCAGGAATGATCTTACGACTCAACCGAACTGTGCAAAGCTTTCGAGATTGTAAGTGAAAACCTGCCGTGGCAAGATGATAATGAAGAAATGAAAAATCAAAATTAACATTATGGGCTACAAAGATCTTATCATGTAAAAGATCATATATCTGTTTGGCAAGCTCATTAAACCTAGGTGCAGACCTTACCATATCATCATTAATACCAGTAAGTGACTGGATATAAATGGGTATTGGAATTCCGGGGTTAATAAGCGTTCGAAACTGTTCAGTTACTTCTTTACCGTTATGAATTAAGATTGCGATTTCAGTGATACCATTTGCACTAGCATGACCACCTGTTGTTTCAATATCGACTATCGCGTACATCCTTTAAGATTATGAGCCAAATATAAACAGAATATACTAAGATTGTTAGTAATAAATAGCCTGAACCTATTAATTGGCATTTCAGAATAACTTATTTTCTTAATGGTTTTAGCAAGTATTCTAATCCATTGAGCTTAATTTCATACATTGATGCAAGTAATATCCCGATCTTGCCTTGTGGAAACCCATTAGATTCATACCAAACAAGATAAAATTCTGGAAGATCACATATTAATTTGCCTTTGTATTTACCAAAAGGCATCCTCATACTGACCAAATCGTTCAGGATCTCAGGATTCATTTGTATGATCTTTAACCTTTGCAGGTTTGTATATGAATTGAAGATAAATTAAGGCCAGCAAGGTCAATGCAGCGATAACATAAAAAGTCAGGGGTATCATTGTTACATCAGAGATGAAGAGCGCCCCTGCAACAAAAGCCCCCAACCCAATACCAGCTTCTAAAGCTATATACATAGTTGCAATAGCCTTACCTCTATAATCAGGATGACTTAAGTCAACTATCCAGGCAGTTATTGATGGAGATAACATTCCCGTTGCAACTCCATAAATAGCTGATGAAAACATCAAAAATAATGCTGAATCTGATCTTGCAATCATGATCATGGCGATTACCAAAAGAAATAAAGATAATTTTATGATACTGACCCTCCCAATACGGTCTGACATTTTACCAGACAAAAACCGAATCAGCAAGGATGAAATGGTAAAAACCATAAAAAAGAGCCCTTTATTTACCACTCCCAGATGACTACCCCAGTCAGAAATTACGGTAAGAATTGCACCATAACTTAGATAGGAAAGAAAAGTGACAAAAGCACCAGGCAATACCCTTAATTCAATCAGTTCTTTTCGATGCATCTTGAGCATTGAAAAGTTAAAACTTTCTTTCTTTTTGATAGTCTCCTTCATATTCATCAAGATGATGATCGATAATAGCGCAATAAAGGAAGAGCAATAAAATAGTGCGTTAATTGAGAACCTATCTGTTAATTCACTACCAATAGCCGGACCGATTGCTAAACCTGTACTGAAACAAAGTCCATGAATTCCCATTGCTTCGCCCCATCTATTTGCAGGAACTATATCTGCAACATAAGCTGCTGTTGCTGTAGGCTTAAACCCAGTTGAAAATCCATGAAAAAATCTAAGCCATAAAAACCCTGCAACAGTAGTCCAAAGCGGGTACAATAGACCGCAGACAACACAAACCAATGACCCTATGGCCATTACTGGAACACGGCCGATCTTATCGGTAAGCTTCCCGCTAAATGGCCTGGCAATTCCGGCTGTTATAGTAAAAAGACCAATAATATAGCCTTTATATTCTGCTCCTCCCATACTACTCAGGTATGCAGGCAATTCCGGAATTAGCATATTGAAGCTAGCTGAAAATAAGAATGAACTCAAACAGAGAAGAGCAAATTGAATAGTATAGATGGGGTGCTTAATAGAAGGCATAAATTGCGTGTGCCCTGCAAAAGTAATAAGAATTTCAACCAAATTTTTGAAATATAGCCGGTAAATACTTTAAACATTATTATGAGAAATAATGGCAGTATTTCATCTATTGTTAATAGTTTTGCCACGCAAAATAACCAGCTATGCGTCTGCTTAAATTCATCATCTTTTTAGCTTTAATGATCACTGTTAATTCAGCTTTTTCACAAAGCAGCTCGGCTCTTCAAAAGCGAAAGGATATGATCAATAAAGAAATTGAACAGCTAAAGAAAAGCAGAAATAAAATTGATAAAAGCAAAAAACTATCGCTTAATCAGATCAATTTATTAAATACACAGATTAGGTTAAGGAAGGAAAAGATCCAAACTATAAATTCGGAGATCAGAATGCTCGATAGCAAAATTATCAGCAATACAACCGAGGTAAAGAGTTTGCAATCAAATTTAGATAAGCTGAAGGCCGAGTATGCAAAAATGATCCAATTTGCTTTCAAAAATCAGGGAGCTTACAATAAATTAATGTTCCTATTTGCTGCTAACGATTTTAATCAAGCCTATATGAGGTTAAAATACATTCAGCAAACAGGACAATTCAGGAAAAGACAGGCAAGCAATATTCAGAGCACTCAAGTCATATTGAAGAAAGAAATTTCTGTTCTGGATCATAATAAAAAAGAAAAAAGCAATTTATTATTAGATCAGATAACAGAGAAACAAACATTAGGAAAAGATAAGATTCAACAATCCAAAATATTAACAACATTAACCAAACAGCAAAAGGATCTTCAAAAACAGTTGGGTAAAAAACAAAAGGAAGCTTCAAACTTAAATAATGCTATTC